>CBDUNP010000001.1:0-41135 GCA_965368605.1 uncultured bacterium
ACCCCCCCGCGATCGCGGGCACAATCGAGACCTCGTCGCCCGCCTTCAACGGCGTCTGGAGGTTTTCCATGAAGCGGATGTCTTCATCGTTCACATAAATATTGATGAAGCGGTTGATCTCGTTCTCGCTCTTGTAGAGCCGCTTGCCGAACTCGGGATAATCCCCGTTCAGCGAGCTGAGCACGTCGCCCACGGTTGCGCCGGCCACGTCCAGCGACTCCTGGTCACCGACCTGGGGGCGAAGCGCGGTAGGGATTCTTACGGTCACGGTGTCTGCCATGTCTGTCTCTCTTAATAATCGTGTCTGAAATAAATAATCAGGCGGTCGTCGCCGGGGATTGGCTGGGGTGGTTCTCTTCCATCTGCTTGACCAGCTCGTCGAACTCGCTCATCTTCGCGTTGATCGTCGGGTTGGCGGCGAACTGGCCTTCCATGACCTCGACGGTCTTCAGCCCGTTGCCCGTGATGCAGACGCAGATCGACTCGTCACGCGGGATACGCCCGGACTCGATCAGCTTGATCGCGCAGGCCAGGGTCGTCCCGCCCGCCGGCTCGGTGAAGATGCCCTGGGTCCGGCCCAGCAGCTTCACCGCGTCGAGGATCTCCTGATCGCTGGCCGACTCGCCGAACCCGCCGGACTCCTTGATGACCTTAATGACGTAGTACCCGTCGGCCGGGTTGCCAATCGCGATGCTCTTGGCGATCGTGTTGGGCTTCTGCGGGTGGAACAGCTCCTGCCCCTCACGCAGCGCGGTCACGACCGGGTTGCAGCCATCCGCCTGAGCGCCGTAGATCTTCGGCTTGTTGTCATCGACGATGCCCAGCGTGATGAACTCCTGGTACGCCTTCCAGATCTTCGGCAGGATCGTCCCGCCGGCGACCGGGGAGACCGTGTGCTTTGGCAACTGCCAGCCCATCTGCTCGGCGATCTCAAACCCGTGGGTCTTCGCGCCCTCGGTGTAGTACGGCCGAAGGTTCACGTTCACGATCGCCCAGTTGTACTTATCCGCGATCTGCGAACACAGGCGGTTCACGTCGTCGTAGTTGCCCTTGATCTTGAACATCCGTGGGCCGAAGGTGAGCGTCGCAACGATCTTGCCCTCTTCCAGGTCGTGCGGGATCATCACGCAGGCCCGCAGCCCCGCCGCCGCCGCGTGAGCCGCCACGCTGTGCGCCAGGTTCCCGGTCGACGCACACCCGACCGTGTCGAAATCAAACTCGACCGCCTTGGTCAGCGCCACCGACACCACACGATCCTTGTAGGAATACGACGGGTAGTTCGCGCTGTCGTCCTTGATATAGAGTTCTTTAACGCCAAGCTCCGCCGCCAGGCGGTCCGCCTTGATCAACGGCGTAAACCCCGAGTTCAGACCGGCCTTGGGCTCGCCCTCGATCGGCAGCAGGTCCTTGTACCGCCACAGCGACCGCGGCCCCGCCTCGATCGATTCGCGGGTGACCTTGCCCTTCATCGCCTCGTAGTCGTACGCGACCTCCAGAGGCCCGAAGTCGTTGTCACAGACCGTCAGCGGCTTCAGCGCGTAGTCTGCCTGACACTCTTTACACTGCAATGATTTCACATAGCTCATGGCGGCTCTCACTTCTCGTACTCGTTTATCCTCAGGCCCGACCCGATCCGACCCAACAAAAAACCCCTTCTCATCACAGATAAGAAGGGGCAGTGCTTTACGGGGTAAAGGGTCGCCGCCTCTTATCTTCCCCGGCTCATTGACCGGGCGGGACTTCGCACCTGCCCCCGGCTTTCGCCGAGACGGTTGCGGTGGCTTCACAGGGCCCATTCCCTCTGCCACTCTGGATAAGACGCTTGGATTTTGTAGCCCGGTAGTCTAGCCGGGGACCCGTATCAGGTCAAGAATCACCGCTCACGACGCCTCAGAAGCCCTGCCACACCCAACACGAGCATGCCGCCCGCCGCGGGCTCGGGGACGAGGCTGCTCAGGTCGCCGTGCGGGTTGTAGGCCACGGTGTCGATCCAGACCGTGCCCTCCCAGTTGGTCCCGCCGGACGTCGCCGGGGCCGAGCTGAAGTACAGGGCATCGATAAAGGCGTTGGGCCCACCGATCGAGCCGCTGCCGCCGGAGAAGTTGTTCCACATCGTGTTGTTGGACAGGTCCCATTCGTAGAGGTGCCACTCGCCGTCGGCGATGACCTGCTGAAAGTTTGCCCGCTCCAGGCCGGTCTGCACGGTCGTGCCGTCGTCCAGCAGGATCGACGCATACAGCGGGTCGTTGCCCGGCTCCATCCTCAGGAAAAACCCGACGTGCCCCTGGGCCCCCATCGCCTTATCGCCGTCGTGCAGGTTGTTGCTGGGGCTGGCACCGCCGGAAAGAAACCGCAGCTGCATCCGTGCGGGCGACGCATCCGTATTCTCGATATCCAGACGAAGCGACGACGTGCCCGCCTGGGCGAACTGGGTGTCCAACGCCGTAGCTGACCCCGCCGCCACGTTGCGCGACGACCCCGACGCATTCGGGGCCGACCCGAATCGGCCCTTGGTCCCCTCGAAGTCATCGAAGACCGTCAACGCCGTAAGCACCGGCTGCGCATCGGGCGCGGGCGGACGAGCGGGCTGGGGCAGCGGGTCATAACTGGGGTTGGGCGTCGCAAACACCGCGAAGTTGTTGGCGACCAGCCGCTCATTCCCCGGTGCCTGCGGCGTCGCGAAGTCGCTTGGGCTGTTGACCAGCCTAGCGTTCTGGATGCCGTTGTTGCTGTCGTCCATCACCATGGTCGTCGAGCCGCCGCCGTCCACGTTGATCGCGTCCTTGGCGTTGAAGTGGTTGATCAGCAGGTCCGCCATCTCATCGGTACGCATACCTTCGGAGTAGGTGTTCTGTCGGCCGTCCACGGTCATCAGCAGGACGTGGCCGTCGAACGTCACGCCGATCGCCGTGTGTGGGTTCAGCGTGGTCGTGTAGCTGCCGCCGGGCGTGGTGTTCACGCCGTTGGTGATCAGGCGCTGGTTGCCGCCGATGGCGTTGAACAATGGCACGCCCTGATCTGTATTGAACGTCCCCCCGCCGGCCGAGGTCAACACACTGGCGACCTTGCCAGCCGACACATTAAAGATCGACTCGTTGCCGTTGTTGCTCGGCGAATACCCGACGCCGCCGGACACGCCGGTGTGCACCACGTCGGTATAGAAGTTCCCGCCGGAAGGTGTGTAGGGCGGGGACGTGTCGTAGAAGTCGGCGTTGATCCCGATCTGCGCCCCGACGTTGTTAACGAAGCCGCGCGTCGTGGTCCGCGTCACCTCGCCGGGGTCCGCGCCGTTGCCCGGCTGCATCAGGAAGTCCACGCCCGGGGCCGTCGGATCGATCTCCATGATATTGATGACCACCGGCCGAGGCAGGTCAAACAACCCGCCGCCCAGGGTCGACCCGTCCTCCGCTTCGATGATCTGGTAATGCGTCACCCCGACAAACGGGTCCGCGGTATTGATCACCGCAGCCGACGCACTGATGACATGAACAAAAACCAACGCCACAGCAAGCACCCACCGGCGGGAGAAACCGGCATGGCCCAAACCACAGAAAGACCTCATGGAGAACCTCCAGAAACAAAAATAAGATTGAGGCCGTGGGGAGTCACGACCAAGCGGGCCGGGAACAGGGAGAAGCCCGAACCCTAATTATATAACTGAAAGTTGTAACTACAAGGTTTTTCCGGGGTTCATCAAAAAGCTATCCGGGCATACCGAATAAAAAAAACGCCCCACCAATCTGGCGGGGCGTTTGTGGTTTCGTAGGTTGCTTCGCTGATTACCAGGCGAAGTGGGCGAACGCCTTGTTCGCCGCGGCCATGCGGTGGACCTGGTCGCGGGTGTTCATGGCCTTGCCTTCCTTGCGGGAGGCGTCATAAAGCTCGCGGGCCAGACGCAGGTGCATCGGCTTGCCGGACTCGGCCCGGGCGGCGTTGATGATCCAGCGGAAGGTCAGGCTCTGCTGACGGCGACGGCTGACCTGCATGGGCACCTGGTAGTTCGTACCGCCGACACGCTTGGACCGGACCTCGACCTCGGGCCGAACGTTGGCGATCGCTTCGCGGAAGACTTCGATACCGGTGGGCTCGCCCTTGGTCCGCTTTTCGATCTCGTCGAGTGCGGCGTAGACGACGCGCTGGGCGACCGCCTTCTTGCCGTCACGCATGACGCAGTTGATGAAACGGGACAGGACCTTGTCGCCGTAGCGCGGGTCCGGTTTGAGCTGCTGTTCTGCTTTGGTGATTCTGCTGCCCATCGGGCATTCCTTTCCGCCGGCTCGTCAGGGGGAGAGCACGCTGCTTCCAATCCCTTCGTTCACCGCCTGGGTCAAAAAGACTCAAACGATTACTTGCCGATCAATGATGAAACTAAAACATTCCGCAAGCTCTTAGCAAAGAGCGAACGGCTAAAAAGCTAATGGCTTACTTACCCTTGGACTTCTTCACGCCGTACTTCGACCGGCCGCGGTTACGGCCCTCGACGCCCAGGCAGTCCAGCGAGCCACGCACAACGTGGTAACGCACACCAGGAAGGTCACGCACACGCCCGCCACGGACCAGCACGATGCTGTGTTCCTGGAGGTTGTGGCCCTCGCCGCCGATGTAGGCCGAGATCTCTTTGCCGTTGGAAAGACGCACACGGCAGACCTTACGAAGAGCCGAGTTCGGCTTCTTGGGGGTCACGGTCTTGACCTGCAGACACACGCCACGACGCTGAGGACAGGCATCAAGGTCCTTGACCTTGGACTTGGCCTTAGGCGTGCGACGGGGCTTGCGGACGAGCTGATTAATCGTTGGCATATCTAACCGTTCCGAATCCGGGGTTTGATCCAATATCTGTTACATATCGAGTCGGGCAGTATAGGCTGATTCGGCGGGTGGTTGCAAATCCACAGGCTTCTGCCCCACCCCCATGCCGCCCGCCCCCGCCAGCGGGGCCCCACCCGTATCCCCTGTCATTCACTGGGTTTGGACGCAAAAGCCCCCGCCGCATCCCGCAAAACGCCCTCCAGCAGGTCCACGTGGGCCTCCATAGAAAGCGCCCCGACAAGCCCGGAAGCGGCCTGGGAGCACTTTTTTCGCTCCACCGGGTCGGCCAAAGCCTCCATCGCGTCGGCCAGGGCCTTGGCGTCTGACGGGTCCGGGATCACCCGCCCCCGCGCCCCGGAAGCCCCGCCCCCGGATACTTCCCCCGATGCCCCGTCCCCGCCCGGCTCGATCATCTCACTGGCCCCGTTGTAGGCCGTGCTGATCGCGGGCACCCCCATCATCAGCGACTCGATCACCACCTTGCTCGCCGGGTCGTAGAACGTCGGGTGCACCGTCACGTCCGCCGCGGCGTACAACGCCTCGATCTGTTTGGTGTGCCTGACAAACCGAACCCGGTCGCGCACGCCCAGACGGGCTGCATATTTGTTGTGCCCGTGCCAGAAGTCTCCCGCCAGGAGCACCACCGCCGGGACGCCGCGCTCCTTGAGCAATGCCGTCGCCTTCATTAAGGGCTCAAACCCCTTGAGCCTGGGGTTGATCGCAGCAAAGAGAAACACCGGCACGTCGTCCGCGATATCAAACCCATCACGCACACGCGCCCGCCACTCGCTTCGCTGCTTGGCGTCCACCTTCGGCATCACCGCCGCGTTCGGGATCAACGCGACCTTCTCCTCAGGCAACTGATAATGCGTCTTTAGCTGCCGGGTCACATACCCACTCAACGCGGCGACCTTAAACAACCGCTCATCCGAAAACGCCTGCTTCTCAAAGTGCAGCAACAACTGCTGCTTGGGGTTCAACCACACGCTTACCTTTTTAGTCAGCTGTGCCGCAAGCGTCGGCCGCATCGCGATGTTGCGATCGAGTGTCTCCCGCACCGTCCCGCCACGCGGCTGCAACACCGCCGCCGGCACCGCCGTGGTCATCGACAGACTCACGTCAAACCCACCACCGGAACTCTCGCCCCCTTCGGCGAGTTGGGCTTTAGCCCAACGGTTAAATAGAAACAATCGCCACGCCGAAGACTTCTTCCGTTTCGTCATCGCCCGGATCGTCACCCCCGGCAGGCATGTCGTGTCTCGGCAGCCCCCCGCCAGCAGCGTCACCGCGTGCCCCCGCTTGGCCAGCTCCTGCGCGATCTGCGCGGTCGAACGCTCAAGCCCCCCCGCATACGGGTCATAGCTCTCGATCACGATCGCGATCTTCATGGGTGTCTGCCGATCGGGTCCGCTCACGCACCCGCCCCCACGCCGTGTATCAAGTCATTCACCTGCGTCATCACCATCCCCGAGTCGATCCGCGTCATACAGCGGTGGTCCAGCGGGCACTTCTTCTTCTGGCAGGGGCCGCAGAACACCTTCACCATCACCTGCCGTTCGACCTCGCACCCGATCGTGGTCCAAGCCGGGTCCGTCGGGCCGAAGATCGTCACCACCGGCGTCCCCAGCGCCGCCGCCACGTGCCTGGGCCCGGTGTCGTTGGTCACCATCACCGACGCACGCTTCACGACGCTCTTGAGCAGGCTCAAAGGCATCCCCGCCGCGGACAGGTCAAACACCGGCGTCTTCGCCGCCTTCAAGACCTCATCCAGGATCGCACGCTCCTTGGGCGAGCCGTTCACCGCCACGAACGCATCGAGCTCATCAGCGCACCGGTCCGCGATCTCCGCGTAACGATCGGGGTACCACATCTTCGCATCCCCATAGTTCGCCCCCGGGTTCAACAGCACGAACCGTCGGCCGCTGTCGGGATCGAACCCGCCGGTGCGTAACAACGCGTCCGCCTGCTCATCGTGCTCCGGCCGGGTAAATAGCTGCATCGCCGGGTCCGGGGCCGTGCTGCCCAGGTACCGCGCCAGCCCCAGGTAGTAATCCCGCGTCGGCACGGGGACGTAGCCCTCAAGCGTGCGCCTCGCCAGCAGCCGATCCGTCAGCAAGACCCCCCGCCCGTCCCGGTCGTACCCGACCCGGTGCGGGATCTTCGCCATCGCCGTGACCAGCGCGCTGCGGAAACTGTTCGGCAAAATCACCGCTGTATCGAACTCCCCCGCCGCCAGCCTCGCCGCCAGCCGGATCGGCCCGCCGCGTCGGCCGTCGGACTTGCCCTTGCGCTTGCTCCGCACGGTGATCGTCCGGTTCACCCAGGGGTTCGCGTCCACGATCGGCCGAACCGCCGCACCGATCAACGCCGTGATGTGCGCCTCGGGATACAGCCCACGCAACGCGCGCAGCGTCGGCATCGCCATCACACAATCGCCCAGCCAGGTCGGCATCACCACCAGCAGCCGGCGGGCTTGAATTACAGGAACTATCTGAGACATCCACGAAAGTATAACAATCCCCGCGACCCGCCCCCTATCCCAGACGTATGCGTAGATTGCCCCAATCCCGGCGGGATGCTCCGGGGAAGATTCCGAAGGAAAGTTTCCGGGGGTCGGGCGTAACTTCCGGGGGGGCTAGCGTTCCCAGAGTAGTGCGGTGATAACCGCCAGTTGTACGACGATCGCCGAACCAAGCAGCCGCATGAACAGCACGTTATCCCCCGCCCCCAGCCAGAACGCCCCGAGCAGGCACGCCCCCGCCACGGTCTGCAGCACGATCGCCATGATCCTTACGTAGGAAAACTCCGAGCCCGTGCCGCGTTGATTACGCAGCTCCTGTAGGATCAGCCGAAGCGTCTTCTCATCGTCGGGGTCCGGCACGTTCGCCGCCTGTGTCGGCCGACTCGCGTTCGCCGCTTCTTCAGCAACCGCACGCTCGACCACGGTGGCCTTGCCCTGTGTCGACGCCACCGCGTCAACCTCGGCCGCGTCATCCAGCTCCGCGGTCGGCACGTTCCAAGGCCGAAACGGTTTTTTCGCCTCGCCCTTCGCCGTCTTCCCCGCCGTCGCCGCCCCCGCCGACTGCATCTTGACGCCGGCCCCGGACGACGTGCCCCCATCAGAATCAGACTGACCCGGCCCCCCCTGCCCGGCCCCGCCGTCCGCGTCAACCGGCTTGGGCCGTTCACGCTGAAGCTTGGCGACCGCCGCCGCGTCCCACTTGCGCTGCGTCGGCCCGCCCCGGTGGATCTGCTCACTGGTCTCGGGCTTGCGCTGCTGCGCGACGATCCGCACCGCCTCCACAAGATTGCGCGCGTAAAAGTCCGGCGTCGCCTTGGGCTCATCCGACCCGTCACCCGCGTTGTCATTCAGCCCCGGATGCTCACGCGGATCAAAAGGCCTAAGCCGGTCCGCGTCCTGACGCAACAAGATCGCCCGCGTCCCGACCGCCAGCCCCGCCTGCACGTCACGCACCTGGTCCCCGATCGTCCAGCTCTGCGACAGGTCCAGCCCCAGGTCCCGCGCCGCCTCCTGCAGCATCCCCGGAGAAGGCTTGCGGTTGGGGTGTTCCTTGCGGTATCGGCTCACCGTCCCGTTCGGATGGTACGGACAGTAATAATATCGATCGATCTTCGCGCCGTTCGCGCCCGCCGCCAGCAAAGCGCTGAGCTTCTCGTGTACCGCGTCCACGTCCTCTTCCGTGTACTTCCCCCGCGCGACCCCGCCCTGGTTGGTAATCACCACGACCTTGTAACCCAGCCCACACAACGACGCCACCGCCGTCGCCGCGCCCTGCATCAGGCGCACCTTGTCCGGGTCACCCAAATCACCGTCGTTGTGGATGAGCGTGTTATCGCGATCGAGGAAAACTGCCGCGTTCATGGGTTTAAGGATAATCGGGAAGGGTTGATTGAGCGAATAACCGGGTTTTATTTCCCGGCCTGACGGTCGCAGTCCCGCCGCCGTCGCTCCAGCTCGTCCGCCACCGCCTGCACCGCCTGATCCACCGCCACGTCAAGATCATCGTTTACGATAAACGCGTCGTACACCCCGCACTCCCGGGCGCGGTCGATCTCGTGCTTGGCCCGGGCGAACCGGCCGCGGATCGTCTGCTCGTCTTCACGCTGGCGACGACGCAGCCGCTGCAGCAGCGTGTCCTCGTTCGGCGGCTCGATGAACAGCGAGAAGCACTCCGGCATGTTCTTCTTGATCTGGATCGCACCCTCGACGTCGATCTCCAGGATCATCAGCCGACCATTCGCCAGATTCTCTTCGACCGGGCGTCGCGGCGTGCCGTAGTAGTTCCCGAAGACCTTCGCCCACTCCAGCAGGTTGCCCGCGTCGCGGTTGTACTTGAACTGGGTCTCGTCAACGAAGTGGTAGTCCACGCCGTCGGTGTCTTCTGCGGTGATCGGCCGGGTGGTCATGGAAACGCTGAAGACCGCGTTGAGACGCACGCGCACCCGGTGCGTGATCGTGGTCTTGCCGACCCCGGACGGGCCGGAGATGACAAGCAGCAGGCCCTTGGGTGTGTCAACGGGGGTTCCCATCTGTCAGTTATACCAGATCAGGAAAAACTGGAAAGCTGGAAAACGGGAAAGCCGGGAATAATGCGATGTAACCGCCTATTTACCGGTTTTCCAGATATCCGGTTTGCTAGTGCGACGCACCCGCCCCGTTGACCAGGAACAGCGCCGCCATCCGCACACTCAGGCCGTTGGCGACCTGTTCAAGGATCGCCGAGTTCGGCCCATCCGCCACCACCGAGTCGATCTCCACGCCGCGGTTCATCGGCCCGGGGTGCATCACCAGCAGGTCGGGCTTCGCCCGCGCCAGCCGACGCTCGTTCAGCCCAAATCGGGTCGAGTATTCACGCACGCTCGGGAACGCCTGGCTGGTCAGCCGCTCGAACTGGATCCGCAGCATGTTCACCACGTCCACCCTCGGCAGCACGTCGTCCAGGCTGTTGGATAGCTCACACCCCAGATCGACAAACGCCCCGGGCAGCAGCGTCGGCGGGCCCACCAGGATCACGTGCGCGCCGAGTTTTAGCAACCCGTACACGTTCGACCGCGCGACCCGGCTGTGCGCGATGTCGCCGACAATCGCGACCGTCAAGCCGGTGAAATCAAACGTCTCGGTGCGCCCCGTGCGCTTGGCGATCGTGAGGATGTCTAACAGCCCCTGCGTCGGGTGTTCGTGCTGCCCGTCGCCGGCATTGATCACCGAGCAATCCACCGCCCCCGCCAGGTGCGCCGCGGCCCCGCTGTGGTGGTGTCGGCAGACGATCACGTCCACCCCCATCGCCTCGATGTTCTTCGCGGTGTCGATCAGTGTCTCGCCTTTGGAGACACTCGACCCTTTCCCCGCCATCTCCAGGACGTCCGCTGAGAGCCGGCTCGCCGCGAGGTTGAAGCTGGCGCGTGTCCGGGTCGAGTCCTCAAAGAACAGGTTCACCACCACCCGGCCGCGCAGGGCGGGCACCTTCTTGACGCTGCGCGTCGAGACGCCCTCGAACCCCAACGCCGTGGTCAGCAGGAAACGGATGTCCTCCGCCGACAGGCCTTCCAGCCCCAGCAGGTGCCGGTGCGACCACTGATACCCCTCCGCCTTTGGGACGCCCGTTGCGTTCGGTGTCTCAACCACCTTCCGCCCCCTTCCCCTCGCCCTCATCAAATACCACCACAGCGTCCCGGTCGTCCGTCGGCGTCACCATGACCTGCACCTTCGCGCCCTGCGCCAAGGCCTCCGCCGACCCGTGCCGAAGCTCCAGACCCACAAAGTCCGGCGCGATCGGCAGCTCCCGTCCGCCCCGATCCACCAGCACCCCAAGCCACACCCGCCGGGGCCGGCCAAGGTCCATCAGCGACTGCAACGCCGCCCGGATCGAACGCCCGGTCATCAGCACATCATCGATCAGGACCACGTTCAGCCCGTCAATCGAAAAATCGATCTCGGTCGTCCGCACCACAGGCAGCGGGCCGATCTCAGAAAGGTCGTCTCTGTAAAGCGTGATATCCAGCGTGCCGATCCGCCCGTCGAACTGCTCGGCCCCCATCCGCTCGGCGATCCGCTGGGCCAGCACGTCCCCCCGGCTGCGAACGCCGACCAGGGCCCAACCCCCGTCATTATCCGATCGCCCCTCGGTTGAAGACCGGATGCCC
Source organism: uncultured bacterium (assembly GCA_965368605.1). Lineage (GTDB taxonomy): Bacteria > Planctomycetota > Phycisphaerae > Phycisphaerales > Phycisphaeraceae > JAJRRS01. The sequence goes on from CBDUNP010000001.1 coordinate 10,975, forward strand.
TCAATGCCACGGCAAAGCGAATCAATCAGCCCATCGAAGCGGTCGCCATCAGCAAGCACACGCATGGCCGCATGGTAGCCAAGCCCCCCCATCATGCAACCCCCCGGGAAAGTTGGCCCTCGAAATCCCGCTACGCCCAGACGGCCCGGAGATCATCGTCCGGGTGACCGCACTTCCTCCTTGACCAACGCCCCGTCCGCGACCAGGCGCAGTTCCAGCGAGGCTTCGTCGCGTGTCCCGCCGTTCTCGTCGTAGACGCGGATCTTCAGGTGGTATTGCCCCATCCGGAGCTGGGCCGGCAGCGTCACCAGCTGGACCACGAAGAAGTCCCGGCGTTTGTTCTGCGATACGTCCGTGATCACCACCGGCTCGTGGCTCCAGACCTCGAACCCGTTGGACTCGTACAGCTCAAGCTCCTGACGCAGCCGGACCTCGTACCCCCCGCCGGCCTGGTTCTGCATCGGCTCGAAGTTGTCCAGCTCGACGTACACGATCAGCTTCTGCTCACGCCCCGCGACAAACGTGTGGTCCGGGAAGGCGTCGTACACGCCGTAGCCCATCACCTTCTCGCACAGGCGGATGTTGCGGATCGTCACCGGCCGATCGCCGTAGAGCTGATCCAGGCCACCGGCGATCGCCTCACGATCCATCTCACCCTCGCCCGACAGCAGCTGTGCATGAAGCATGCTGACCGCGCGGTGATAATTCTTGATCCGCTGCTGATCCTCCGGCGAGAGCTTATTCAATAGCGACCAGTCCAGCTCGCCATGCGGCCCGATCGGCGCGAGCGTCGCCGCGGCGAGTGCCTTGGATAGATTCGAGTCGTCGCCGTGCCTGACCGCCTCGAGCAACTGGCTGTACGCCTGCGCTATCGACGGGACGGGTTTCGTCTGTTTAGCCGTGGTCTGCCCGGACACGTCGATGACCGGCACCGCCTGGACATCGTGGCCCGCGGCCTGAGTGTCTGAAACGTCTACGGCGTCCGAGGCATCCGGGGAGGTGGTGGACATCGCCTCCATCGCGGAGACCTGCGTGACAAGTTCCTGCGTCGGCTGCCCAGCCTCCACCTCGTTCACACCGCCCGCCACCTGCTGCTCACCCCCGACGTCACGCCACATGATCTGCTGCATCTGCGCCGGCTGCTGCGAGTCCGCCTGCATCTGCTGCACACGCTCCGCATACGACGCCGCCTGCGCAGCCAGATCATCGCCGGGTACAGCCTCGCCCCCGGAGTTCCCCCCGGCCTCAGCCAACTCTGTGTCTGTGGGTTGTGTGTTCCCGTCCAGCCCCGTCGGCAACGCCACCTCCTGGCAGCCGCTGACCAGACCAAACATCACCGTGCCTAAACACCACCAACGATAGGACCTGCTTCGCATCGTGCCTCCTGCACTCGTGACTGATTTCCCCAGCCAAAGGTTCATCCATGAACCCTGTTCCGCACTACTTTACATTATCGGCCAGCCTCACGCAGAAGCATTCGAGATTCCGCATCAGGTTCCCCAGCCCGGACTTAGCCCGACGATCCGCCTCCAGCACGTCGTCAAACGCCCCGGCCAGCGCCGCCCGGTCCAGCCGACGCAAGACCCCCATGAATAGCTGCTGCCTGGGGCCCCAGAGCTTCATCGCACGGGCGATCTCCCCCTCGGGCACCCCGGCGTCCTTCATCATCGCCGCCGCGTTGAGCTTCCGCACCAGGTCGGCCACGAAATACATCACCAGCACCTCCGCGTGCCCCGCCAGGTCTAATAGCTCGTGCACCTTCTCCAGCACAGGCCCCGCCGACCGCGAGCTCAGGCCCGACAGCACCGCCTCCTGGACCTCCCACGCCTTCTCGTCGCTGCTCTTGCCGACCGTCTGCTCGATCAGCCCGCGCTCGATCGCCTGCCCCTTGTCCACCATCAACGCCAGCTTCGCCAGCTCGCTGTCCAGCGTCATCAAATCAGTCCCGATCCGATCGACCAGCATCCCCGCCGCCGTCGGCTCGATCGCGCAACCGTGCTCCGAAGGCCCACGCTTCACCAGCCAGCTCTTGGCCTGCGCCGGCTTCAACGGCTCACACTTGATCACCGCGCCGACCTTGTCGATCAGCTTGTCCAGCTTCCCCTTGTTCCACGTGTCGCTGCGGAACACCAGCACCCCGTGATCCACCGGCGACTCCACATACCGCTCCATCGCCTGGCGGAACCCGTCCTTCTTCAAGAACTCATCCGCCTGATCCACCACCACGATTTTGTGATGCTGCATCAGCGCATAACTCCGCAACTCATCCAGCACGTCCGCCAGCGTCGCGGTCTTGCCCTCGAAGTGGAATGTCTCGGTCTCCCCGTGCGCCTCATCCAATGCCTTGCGCAGATCAATCAGGTGCCGGCCCTTCAGCCACTGCTCCGGCCCATGCAACGCACACACCCGCGTCGATGCGTCGAGCGATACCGCCTTGCTTTTACTGGTTGCCTTCGTCGTCCGTGCCATATCTGTAAATCATACCTCCCAATCCATACCGGCGAGGCGGCTTCAGCCGCTGGCACCTATATCAAGCCCCAAACACCCCTACCCCTACCCCACCTGAATCCTCGACAGCAACATCGTCGCGAACAGCAGCACGATAAAGAAGCTGAACAAATCCACCACCGTCGTCACCACCGGCCCGGACGCCATCGCGGGGTCCAGCCCCATCGATCGCAGCACCAGCGGGACCGTCCCCCCGACCGCCTTGGCGATCACGATCACAAACGGCACTGACCCGCCGACCACCAGCCCCAGATAAAAGTTGCCCTGCCAGGCCCAGACCATCAGCAGCATCGCCAGCCCCAGCACGATCCCCGCCGCCAGCGCCAGCACCGCCTCCTTAACCAACACGCTCACAAAGTCGCCCGGCAGGATCAGCCCCAGCGACACCTCCCGCAGCGACACGCCCACCGCCTGATTCCCCCCGCTCCCACACAGCCCCGCGACCACCGGCAGGAACATCGCCAGCACCGGCAGCTTGTCCACCGTATCGATAAACAAATGGATCACGCTCGCCGACAACAGCAGCAGCACCATGATCGGCAGCAGGTACGCCAGCCGCCTAAGCAGCCGCGACAGCATCGGCATCGACCGGAACTCTTCGCCCGCCACGATACCCGCCACCTTCATCAGGTCTTCATTGGCCGAGTCGCTTAACGCCTCCTGCACCGCCGCCCGCTGCACCACCCCCACCAGCCGATCCTGCTCGTCCACCACCGGGACCGCCGAAAAGTCCACGCGGTCGAACAGGCCTTCCAGGTCTTCAAGCCCCGCATCCACCGGCACGCTCTTTGGCGTCTTGATCTTCAGGTCGATCAGCTTCCGCCCAGCCGGCGCCATCACCAGGCTACGCATCGTGACAATCCCGACAAACTTTTTCGCCGCATCGATCAGGTAGGTGTACCGCACCTCATACTCGTCATACGCGTCCGCGTTCGCCCGAAGGTCCGCGATCACCGCGTCCACGTCCTGATCTTTCCGGTACACCAGGTACTCGGTAATCATCAGCCCGCCCGCCGTGTCCTCCTCATACCGCATCCGGTGCCGCGCGTCCGCCGCTTCTTCCGGGTCCATCTCATCGAGGATCGCCTCCGCGTCTTCCTCGTCCAGCTCCGACAACACGTCCGTCTGCTCGTCGGAGTCCATCTCGTCCACGATCGCCGCCGCCTCGCTGGGCTCAAGCTGCTCGATCATGTCCGCCGCGTGCTCGTCGACGAAGTGCTCCATCAGGTCGGCCGCGAGGTCCGAGTGCTCGGCCGACAGCAGCGACAGCATCTTCGTGCGCCGCTCCTCATCCAGATGGCTGATCGTGTACGTCGTATCTTCCGGCGGCAACAGCTGCAGGAAAGCCGCCAGGCGCTCCGCCTCGCCCCCGTCAATCACCTGCGCAAGCTGCTCGGTCGCGTCGATGTCGATCTCAGGGTTGTATGTCATCCGTCATCTCCATCACCCCAGACCAAGCCGATCCGTGGATCAATACTTATCCGATATGCTCACACCAGCCCGCCATCTGCCTAAGGTCCGTCACGTCGTGTTCCAGAGGCGTCACCGTAATATACCCCTCAAACAACGCCGCCACGTCCGTCCCGGGATCGCGCGTGCGGAACGTCATCGCGTTGCAGGTCTGGTAGTGATACGACCCGTCGTCCCTCGGCGTGATCTCGTATTTGTCGACCATCGAACTCGTCGAGATCGGCGCGGCCTTCATCCCCTTGGGCTCCGCCCCATCATCCAGCACGGGGATGTTGATGTTCACCACCGAGTGCGGCGTCATCGGCCCCTCCAGGACTCGGCGGATCGCCTTGCCCGCATGCTCCGCCGACGCGTCCCATCGGATCCCGTCCCAGTCATTGACGTGCTGGCTGATCGCGATCGACGGGATGCCGAAAAACGCCGCCTCGCGTGCCGCGCCGACCGTTCCGGAATAGATCACGTTCACCCCGACGTTCGCCCCGGCATTGATCCCGCTGACCACTAGGTCGATCGGCTGAGGCACCAGGTGCGCAATCGCCAGCTTCACACAATCCGCCGGCCGCGCCCCCACGCTCGTCCCACGCACCCCGTCACCGCCCGGCCCGGGATATTCCGCCACACGGATCGGCCGATGAAACGTCACCGCATGGCTCGTCGCCGACTGCACCTTCTCCGGCGCGACCACGTGCACCTCACCCAAGCCCTGCACCGCCTTGTAAAGCGCCGCCAACCCCGGCGCCTCGATCCCGTCGTCGTTGGTCAAAAGAATACGCATAATAAGATTGTACCGGCCACCGCCCGATCGCGTTTGTTAGCACACACCGCCCGCCCGCCCAATAAAATAGGCCGACCCAAAACGGGCCGGCCTACATGATTCTCGATAGTCATCCGCACCTTTAAGGCGTGATTACTCGGACTTCTCTTCCGTCGCCTCGCCACCCTCAGCCGCCGCTTCCGGGGCCGACTCTACGGGAGCTTCGACTTCAGCCTCGGGCTCAGCGACCGCGGTCGCCGACTCTTCCGAACCGCCCTTACGCTTGGCCGCGGCGAACTCCATCCGCTTGTTGGCCTTGTCGCGGCGGCGGGAATACTGACCCGACACCTGAGGGGCCGACATGTCTTCATCACCGACCAGCTGAAGCACACACAGCGACGCACCGTCGCCGATCCGGTGCTTGGCCAGCTTGATGATCCGCGTGTAGCCGCCGGTGCGGTCGGCATACTTCGGAGCGATCTCGTCGAACAGGGTCTTGACGACCTTAGGCCCGCTGACGATCTCGCCGTACTTATTACGGGTGATCGCGGGGTCATCTTCGCTCTTGATCATGATCCGGTCGCCGATCATCTTGATCACGCGACGCCGGCTGGCCAGGTCGCCCTTCTTGGCGGCCGTGATCAGCTTCTCAACGAAGGGCACGACGCTCTTGGCCTTGGGGATCGTGGTCGTGATCTGCCCGTGGGTAAACAGGGACACGGCCATGTTCCGCCACATCGCCTTTCGGTGATTGGTGTGACGGCCAAGCTTGAATCCGCGTACTCGGTGTCTCATCGCTAAACTCCTTTATTGACTGGCCGGACGGGTGAGACGCCGTCCGACGATGCCACTCCCGCAGTCATTCGCCGCGGGGCAATGAGGTCCTACACAGGACCGGGGCGTGATGGCCCCAATAAATCAGACCGGGATTGCAAAACAAATCCCGGGGTTGATTACGAACCGCTGTTGGCCTGAAGCTCGGCGGGGAGTTCCATCCCCAGGCTCAGGCCCATATCTGTCAGCTTACGCTTCACCTCACGCAGTGACGTCTTGCCGAAGCTGCGGACCTTCAAGAGGTCGGCCTCGGTGTGAACAACCAGCTCCGCCACGGTCGCGATCTCCGCGGTCTCCAGGCAGTTGTTCGCACGCACCGATAGGTCCAGGTCGTTCAGGTTCATCTTGAACTTGCGGATCTGCTCCTCATCCACACGGGCCGCCGCAGCAGCCGACTCGCTGGCGGTTGCCTCGCCCAGCTCGAAGTACTGAACGAAGGGGTTGAGGTGCTTACGCATGATCTTCGCGGCCTCGACCAGCGCCATCTCCGGCGTGACCGTGCCGTTGGTCCAGATCTCAAGCGTCAGCTTATCGAAGTTGGTCTTCTGGCCCACGCGGGTGTCCTCGACCTTGTAACGCACGCGCGTCACCGGTGAGAAGATCGCGTCGACCGGGATCAGCCCGATCTCCTGCTCGCCCGTGCTTTCGTAGTGCTCGCTGGCGGGGACGTAGCCACGGCCCTTCTCGACATGGAACTCGATATCGAAATCGATCTGCTTGGTCAGCGTCGCCAGGATCAGGTCCTTGGTGTGGATCGTGATCGACGTGTCCGCCTCGATCAGGTCGCAGGTCACTTCACCGGGGCCCTCGGCCTGAAGCCGCATCGTCTTGGGCTCATCCGACTCAAGCGAGACCACGATGTCCTTGATGTTCAGGAGGATGTCGGTCGCGTCTTCCTGCACGCCTTCGAGGCTGGTGAACTCGTGCTGAGCGCCCTTGATCTTGACCGCCGAAATCGCGGCACCTTCCAAGCTCGACAGCAGGATACGACGCAGGCTGTTGCCGACGGTTGTCCCGAAGCCACGCTCGAAAGGCTCGATGCTGAACTTGCCGTAGGTCTCGGTGTTCGCGGGGTCGGCGATAACACGGTGGGGAAGTTCTAAACCACGCCATCTGATTCTCATGATGATCTCCAAATCGTCCCAGCAGCCCTTAGTGAGGGAAACGCTTCGGGGTTATCGCGGCCATTCCGCTGCTGGACGGATGACCGCTTCTGTTCCCAAAGCAGATCTAAAATCGGTAGATGTACAACTGAAAGCAACGTCCGGCCCCAGCGAGACGCGGGGCTTGATGCGATCGTGTATTACACGCGGCGACGCTTGCGTGGGCGGCAGCCGTTGTGCGGGATCGGGGTGTGGTCTTCGACCGCGGTGATCTTCAGGCCGTTCGCCTGCAGGCCGGTCACCGCCGACTCACGGCCGGAGCCTGCGCCACGGATACGCACCTCAACCTCGTGCACGCCGAACTTCTTCGCGGCCGCGGCGGCTTCTTCAGCGGCGCGGGTCGCGGCGAACGGGGTGCTCTTACGCGAACCCTTGAAACCCGCGCTCCCGGCCGAGGCCTGGCACAGCGTCTCGCCGTTCACGTCGGTGATGGTGATCAGGGTGTTGTTGAACGACGCCTTGATGTGGGCGATGCCACGGGCGACGTTCTTGCGGATCTTCTTAGCCTTCTTTGCCATGTCTTTTCCTCGAAGTTAGACGTTGCCGGCTCTCCCTAAAAAAGTGGGCGGGCAACTGGCTCCGGTTGTGTTGCGTCGGCACGTGCCGACGCGGTTAAATTTAAATCGGGTGTGCGGCCTAAGCCGCCGGTGGTCGTCAGACGCCGATCGAGATCGGCGGTTAAACGATTGCTGCGCAACCCGTGGCGATGCCACAAGCCGCATATCGTTATTACTTCATACCCTTGACCGACTTCTTGCCGGCGACGGTACGCTTACGACCCTTACGGGTGCGGGCGTTGGTCTGCGTCCGCTGACCACGCACGGGCAGCCCGCGGCGGTGACGGTCGCCACGGTACGAGCGGATGTCACGCAGACGGCTGATGTTCTGAGACACCTGACGACGCAGGGCACCCTCGACGACCAGCTTGTCTTCGATGATCAGACCCAGCTGAGCCAGCTGATCCTCGTCCAGCGTGTTCGCGCGGACCTGGCCTTCAAGGCCGGCCTCCTTGACGATGTCTTCCGCGATCTTCGGCCCGATGCCGTAGATGTAACGGAGGGCGATCCGGATCGGCTTGTTGTCTGGGATGTCTACGCCTGAGATACGGGGCATGGTTCTTTCCTCTAGTTCCTGAATGACGCCGGGCAGGCCCGACGGCTAAGCGGTCGTGGCCCTAAACCACGACGGACTGATATCGCGATCAGCCCTGACGCTGCTTGTGCTTGGGGTTGGTGCAGATCACGCGCACGACGCCTTTGCGTCGGATGACCTTGCAGTTCTCACAGATTCTTTTAACGCTGCTTCTTACTTTCATGATTCAGTCTCCAAGGCACGCCCCGGCCTGGCCGAGGGCTGCGGGATTCAATCCCCGCTTGCTTATCAATCCGTCATTAATGCCGGTAGGTAATCCGGCCCTTGGTCAGGTCGTACGGGCTAAGCTCCACGGTCACGCGGTCACCCGGAAGGATGCGGATATAAAACTTACGCATCTTCCCGGAGATGTGGGCGATCATCTCGTGATCGTTTTCGAGCTTCACCCTGAACATCGCGTTGGGCAGAGCGTCGATCACTTCGCCCTCAAACTGGAGTTTATCTTCTTTAGCCACTGACTCTCTTTTTTAGTTTCGCGTTACTGACTCAAACACTCGCTGGTCTAACGACTCAGCCTGATTCCTGAATCTACCGGCCGTCCGTCAAGACGTCCGATCCGTTTGCGGTCACGGCGACCGTGTGCTCGTAGTGAGCCGACGGCTTGCGGTCCACCGTCACGACCGTCCATCCGTCCCGCAGCGTCCGAACCTCGTGCGAGCCCAGGTTGCACATCGGCTCGATCGCGAGCACGACGCCCTCCCGAAGCTCGATGTCGTTCCTCAACAGCTCCGGGCTGACAAAGTTGGGAACCTGCGGCGGCTCGTGCATCTTCGATCCGATGCCGTGGCCAACAAACTGCCGCACGACACTCATGCCCTGCGACTCCGCGTAATCCTGCATCAACTTCGCGACCTGGCTCCACTTCCTGCCGGGCCGAACATTCTCTATCGCTATCCCGAGCACCCGCTCGGTCACTTCACACAGCTTGCGGGTCTCCGGGTCCACGTCGCCGACCATAATCGTCGTCGCCGCATCTCCGCACCACCCGTCGAACTGGACACCGCAGTCAACCCCCACGATGTCCCCGTCCTTGATCACCCGGTCGCCCGCGATCCCGTGAACGACTTCCTCGTTCACACTGATGCACAGGTTTGCCGGGAACGGCGTCGGCCCGGGGTAGCCCTTGAACAACCCCTTGGCACCGGCCTCCGTGTAAACACGGCAGCCCTCGTCGTCGATCTCCCGGGTCGTCACACCCGGCTTGCATATCTCCCGGCAACGCTGGTGGACCTGCTGGACGATACGCCCTGCGATCCGCATCTTCTGAATCTGCTCCGGCGTCTTCCGGGTTATCTTCTGCTTAATCACGTTGGCTTGGAACCGGTTTTCTCTAGGAGTGTTCGATTGTCCCCAACCCGCAGTGAGTCGTTTATCGTATCACGGCTAACGGGGCCTGACAAATAGCGCCCACCACGGGGCTTAAGTCCCCCGGGCACCACGGATCTTCGGCCCCTTGCCCCCGCCGGACGCCAGGAAACCCTGATAATTACGCATCAACAGGCTCGCCTCGATCCGCTGCACGAAGTCCAGCATCACGCTGACCACGATCAGAAGTCCGGTACCACCAAGGAATTGCGTCACCATGAAGTCGATCTCAAACACACCCGAGACGATCGTGGGCACCACCGCGATCAGCGACAGGAACCCCGCCCCGACGTAAGTGATCCGCTCCATGACGGTTTCCAGGTAATCCGCCGTCCTTGGGCCAGGCCGCAGGCCGGGGATGAAGCTGCCGTGGTCGCGAAGCTGGGTCGCCATCTCCTTGGGCTGGAACTGCACCGTCGTCCAGAAGTACGCGAAGAAGTAGATCAGCCCGATATAGACGACCGTGTACAGGTAGCCGTTGAACCCGAAGTTCACGTTCAGGAAGTTAACGACCCCGTAAGACGCGTTGTAGAACCCGGACGTGTCTTCGCCGGGCACCGTCTGCATGACCGAGTCGAGATACCCCAGCAGCATCGACGGGATAATCATCAGCGAGCTGGCGAAGATGATCGGCATGACGCCGCCGTGGTTCACACGCAAAGGCAGGTAGCTGCGCTGCCCGCCATAGACCCGTCGCCCGCGTGTGTGCTTGGCCTGCTGGATCGGGATGCGACGCTGGCCCTGCGTGATCACGATCGACCCCGCCACCACCGTCACGAACGCGATCGCCAGGAAGATCACCGTCATCGGGCTGTACTGGGCATCCGCACTGTTCACGTCGAACCCAGCGATCACCATCTGGATCGCGTTAGGCATCCCCGCGATGATCCCCGCGGTGATGATCAGCGAGATGCCGTTACCGATCCCGTATTTATCGATCTGCTCGCCCAGCCACATCAGGAACACCGTGCCGCTGGTCAGGGCCAACACGCCACAAGACCAGAACAAGAACGTGTTCTGGTACTTCGCGTAAACCACGGAGGTATCGCCGGACTGGAAAAACTTCAGGTACACAACCGACTGAACCAGGCACAGCGCCACCGTCGCATATCGGGTGTATTCCTGCACCTTCTGGCGACCGGCCGGGCCTTCCTTATTCAGCTGCTTGAGCTTCTCGGACACCGTCCCCAGGAGCTGGAAAATAATCGCCGCCGAGATGTACGGCATGATCCCCAGCCCGAAGATCGTCGACTGCGTCAACGAGCCACCGGTGAAGATCGCCACATAATCCAGGATGTTCCCGGTCGCACCGCCGCTCTGCTTCTCGGCCCAGGCCTTCATCAGGTCCTGGCTGATCCCCGGCAGCGGGATAAAGAACCCGATCCGGTAGATACACAGCATCCCCAGCGTGAAGAAGATCTTGTTGCGAAGCTCAGATATCCGGAAGATGTTCAGAAACGCTTGGAGCATGGTTGCCTTATCAATCAAAGCCGCCGATGCGATCGGCGGGCCGTGGACCGCGTCCACAGCGTCATACAGTCAGTCTCACTTAGCGATAGTCGCAGAACCGCCCGCTTTATTGATCTTTTCTTCCGCCGACTTGGAAAAAGATGCCGCCGTCACGCTCAGCTTCTTGCTTATCTCGCCCTTGCCCAGCACCTTCACGGGCAGCTTGGCGTCGCGGATCAGGCCGACCTTGACCAGCATCTGGGCGTTGACCTCGGCCCCGTCGTCAAAACGGGCGTCCAACGCGCTGATGTTCACCACCGCGAACTGCTTCTTGAACAGCACGTTCGAGAAGCCACGCTTGGCGACCCGGCGGAACAGCGGGTTCTGGCCACCCTCTCGGCTGGCGCGGATCGAGCCGGTGGCACCCGACCGGGAGCCGGCACCGTTGTGACCCCGCCCGCAGGTCTTGCCCGAGCCGGAGCCCGGACCACGACCGACACGCTTACGCTTCTTATGCTTGCCCACCTTTTCGGTGATCTCATGAATCATCATCGCTTAGACACTCCTGCTCTCTCGGCGATACTCGCCGGGGTGTCGCTTTAGTTTAGTCCTGAGGCTTATCGGTTTCCGGGGTTGCTTCCGGGGTGGCCTCGGGGGCCGTTTCCGGGGCTGCTGCTTCCGGGGCGGGTGCCTGATCGACCGCCGCGTCGGTGGCCGGGGCTTCTTCTGCCGGGGCCGCTGCTTCTTCTTCAGCCTTGGGCTTAGGCTTGGGCTTGCTGCTCTGCGTCACCGTCGCGGTCACGCCCTTGCCGCCCGGCGTGCTCTCGCTGCGTCGGCCGCCCTTGCCACCGCCACGCTTGCCGCCACGCTTGCCGCCCTCGTTCTCTTCTTTAGCAGGCTGCGCCGCCGCCTTCGGGGCGCTGCTGGTCTCGGTCGTGTAACGCTTACCCATCGCGATCATCTCTTCAACCGCGGTGGTCTCGATCTCCACGCCACGGTTGCGAGCGACCTGCTCCTTGGTACGAAGACGGGTCAGCCCGTCGAGGACCGCCTTGCTGAGGTTCTTCTTGTTCGTCGAGCCGTACGCCTTGGTCAGGCAGTCCTGCACGCCGACCATCTCCAGCACCGCGCGGGCGGTACCGCCGGCGATAACACCCGTACCGGGCGAGGCCGGGATCAACCGGATCATCGAAGCACCGAAACGCCCCTCGATCTGGTGCGGCAGCGTGCCGTCCTTCAACTCGATCTTGACCAGGTTCTTACGGGCGGCCTTCTGAGCCTTCTCGATCGCGACGGGAACGCCCCGGCCCTTGCCGTAGCCGATCCCCACGCTGCCCCGGCGGTCACCCACCACGACGAGCGCGGCGAAGCTGAAACGCCGACCACCCTTGACGACCGTTGCGGTACGGAAAATACCGACCGTGGTCGATTCTAAAGCCTGTGTGCTGTCTTCTAGTAATTCCGGCATGTTATTCCTCTAAACATTAACCCGTGGCCGAAGGCACACGGAGATGAGCCTGGTTACAGCCCAAGGCCGCCCTCGCGAGCGGCATCGGCCAGGGCCTTGACCCTGCCGTGATATCGAAACCCGTTGCGGTCAAACGCGACCTGCTTGATGCCGGCGTCCTGCGCCTGCTTGGCGATCTGCTTGCCGACCTCGATCGCCGCAGCAATGTTTCCACCCTTGCCCTTGATGGTGCTGGCCGAGGCCAGCGTCTTCCCATCCAGGTCGTCGATAACCTGGGCGTAGATGTGGTTGAGGCTGCGGAAGACCGTCAGGCGCGGGCGTTCGGGGGTCCCGATCACGCGCTTGCGGATGCCGGTCTTGCGGCGCTGACGGCGTACGGCTTTGAGTTTGTTCTTTTCCATCGTTTCGCTTCCCAGTGCCGGGGGTACCCGGAGTCAGGGGTTTAATAATTCAGTCCTGCTTACGCACCGCTGCCGAAGGCCTTGCCCTGCTTGCGGATAATGTGTTCGTCGGCGTACTTGATGCCACGGCCGTTGTAAGGCTCGGGCTTGCGGTGGGCCCGGATCTCCGCGGCCACCTGTCCAACCATCTGCTTGTCGGCACCGCTGATCTTCAGCTTGTTGCCCTGGATGTCTACGTTGATCCCCGCGGGCACGGTGACCACCCGGGTGTCGGCGTAGCCGACCTTCAGGTTGACCTTGTTGCCCTGGAGCTGCGCGGTCCAGCCGACGCCGTTGATCTCAAGGTGCTTCTCAAAGCCCTTGGTCACGCCCTCGATCATGTTCGAGATCAGAGAGCGGGTCAGCCCGTGCATCGCCTTGGCGGCACGCGAGTCGCCCTTGCGCTCGACGACGACTTCGTCACCCTCGACCTTGACGGTCACCTCGGGGCGGTGGGTCAGCATCAGTTTGTTGCTGCCGGCCTCGACCGTGATCTGGTTGCCGCTGACCGACACTTTCGCGCCTGCCAGTGCGACGGGTTTTTTTCCAATACGGGACATCGTTTCAATCCTTAACTCAGTGGTTGGGAGCTTGCCGCGGTAGTGCGGGGCCCTTCTCCACACGGGTGTGGTCTTTTACTTGTTACTCAACGGTGCAAAGCAGTTCGCCGCCGACATGGTTCTGCCGGGCCTTGCGGTCACTCATCACGCCGCTGGACGTGCTCACGATCGCGATCCCCAGGCCACCGAGCGGCCGAGGCAGCAGGTCCGCCTTGGTGTACACACGGCACCCGGGCTTGCTCTCACGCTTGAGCGTGTGGATCAGCTGCTCGCCGTTGGGGCCGTAACGCAGGTTCAGCCGGAGGATGCCCTGCCGGCCGTCGTCGATCACGCTGTAGTCAGCGACGTAGCCCTCATCCTTGAGCACCTGCGCAATACCGGTGCAGATCTTGCTGTTGCGGCAGTCGACCTTCTTGGCCTTGTTACGAGCCGCGTTGCGGATCCGGGTAATCATGTCTGCGATTGGGTCTGATAGAGACATTACATTTGCCTTAGCTGTGAATTTCTTGCTTATTCAATACCGTGTCGGCTGCTGGCATACGGCTCACCGCCCGCAGCTAAACGCTCCCCTACCAGGACGCCTTACGCATCCCGGGGACCTTGCCTTCCAACGCCAGCTCACGCAGCTTGATACGCGAGATCCCGAACTTGCGGTACACCGACCGGGTCCGACCGGTCAACGCGCAGTGGTTGCGGTATCGCGTGGGGCTGGCGTTGCGGGGCAGCTTCTGAAGCCCCGCGTAATCGCCCTCCGCCTTGAGCTTGCGACGCAGCTCGGCGTATTTCTCGATGGTCTTCTTGACCTTTGCCATTCGGACGCTGGTTGACTTCGATGCCATAGTGTTCTCTTTGCTGTCTCGGCCAAAATAGCCGGGGTGTCAGTTCGTTAGTAGCGTGTTATTTCTTCTCGTCGCGTTTGATCAGTGGGAAACCCATCTCGTTCAACGCCGTGCGTGTCATGTCGTCGGTGCTGCGCTTGAAGATCAGGTTGATGTTCATCCCGTGGGTGAACTGGGCCTGGGTCATGTCGACCTCGGGGAAGATGCCCTGCTCGTTCACGCCGAAGGAGTAGTTGCCGCGCCCGTCCAGCTTGTCCTTCAGGCCGCGGAAGTCCTTGATCCGGGGGATCGCGACCGTGATTAGGCGGTCCAGGAACTCCCACATCCGGTCCTTGCGGAGGGTGACCATCGCACCGACCTCGTAGCCGGCACGCAGCTTGAAGTTCGCGACCGACTTCTTGGCCTTCTTGACGATCGGCCTCTGACCGGAGATCAGCGTCAGGTCCGAGACGACCTGCTCGCGGGCCTTGGGGTTCAGCTTCGTGCCTTCAAGCTGCTTGCCCATGCCCACATTGATGACGATCTTGTCAAGGGTCGGCATGGCCATGGGATTGCTGATCCCATACTCCTGCTTGAGTTTGGCAGCGACCTGCTCTTCGTATTGTTTCTTTAACCGCGGGGTCATTGTGTTAGCCTTTAGCTGTTAGCTATTACCTTGCCTTCTTGAGTTCCGGGCCCAACTGCTCGCCGGTGGTCGCGGCTACGCGGATCTTCGAGCCGTCGTCCTTATTGACAAACCGCACACGGGTCGGCTTGCCGGCGGCGGCGGGAGACACGTTCGAGATGTGGATCGGCATCTCTTTGTGGATCGTCCCGCCCTGGGGGTTGTTCTGGTCGCGCTTGACGTGCTTGGTCCGCACATTCACACCCTCAACGACGACCTGGTCCTTCTCGGTCACGACACGCAGGATCTTGCCCTGCTTGCCCTTACTCGAGCCGGCGGTGACGATGACGATGTCGCCTTTTCTTACGTGTCGTGCCATTACTTAAGCCTTTAGCTTGGTGCTCTTAGCCCTTCGGTCGCGTGGTTTACACCACCTCCGACGCCAGGGAAACAATCTTCATGTAGTTCTGTTCACGCAGTTCACGGGCGACCGCACCGAAGATGCGTGTGCCCTTTGGGTTCCCGTCGTCGTCGATCAGCACCACCGCGCTGCGATCAAACCGCACGTAGCTCCCGTCCTTACGGCGGATCGGGTTACGGGTCCGAACGACCACGGCCTTAACGATCGTGCCGGCCTTGAGGTCGCTGCCGGGCAGCGACTTCTTCACCGAGCAAACAACCTTGTCGCCGACGCCTGCGGTCTTACGGGTGTATTTACCTCGCCCGGTCGAACCGCCCAGCACACGGATCACATACGCGATCTTGGCGCCGGTGTTGTCCGCGACATCAACTCTTGATTCTGCCTGGAGCATGACTCTGTTCCTTCAATGACCCTTCGGGGTCGGCCGGCCCTTGGTTAGGCGGTGGCTTCTTCTTTGTGTTCCAACGGCGCGGGCGCCTTCTCGATAACCTTCACCAGACGCCAGCTCTTGGTCTTGCTGATCGGACGACATCCCGTGATCTCGACCCGGTCGCCTTCACCGCAGAGGTTCTCAGGATCGTGCACCTGGAACTTCGCCTGACGGTGCAGGTACTTGCCGTACTTGGCGTGCTTCTGCTGGTAGTCCACCGCCACGGTGCAGGTCTTGTCGCGCTTATCGCTGACGACAATCCCGATCTTCGTGCCGGTTAGGATTCGTTTAGCTGTGTTCGCTTGATCGGTCACTTAGTGGCCTCCCGTATCTGGCGTGCACGCTGCTCGGTGAGCAGGCGGGCGATGTCTCTGCGGATGTTCCCAAGCTGCCTGGGGTTCTCCAGCTTCTCGGTCACGGCCTGCGTCCGCAGCTCAAAGTGGCTCTTGCGCAGACGTTCGACCTCGACCTTCAACTCTTCGTCTTTTAGCTTGTGTGTTTCACTGGCTTTCATGGCTGTCTCACAGTCCGCGGGCTTCAGCCCCACGGGGTGGTTTTGTCTTAGGCGTGGCGCTTCTCCACGAACCGACACTTGAACGGCATCTTGTGCGCCACACGGGCGAACGCCTGACGGGCCGCGTCCTTGGGGACGCCGACGATTTCATAAACAATCGTCCCAGGCCGCACGCGGGCGACCCAGTACTCGGGCTCCGCCTTGCCCTTACCCATACGCTGTTCCAGCGGCTTCTTGCTGATCGGCTTGTCCGGGAACACCCGCACAAACAACCGGCCCTCACGGCTGCAGTACTGCCTCGCCGCGATACGCCCGGCCTCGATCTGGCGAGCGGTCAGCCACCCACCTTCCAGAAGCTGCAAACCGTACTCGCCGAACGCGACGTAGTTGCCACGCTGGGCATTGCCGCGCACCTTGCCCCGCTGCTGTTTGCGGAACTTCACTCGTTTTGGCATCAGAGGCATCTGTCTGGTCTCCGTCCACGGCTAACGCCGTGCTTAGCTTCAAATCTGCTTAGTGGCGGCCCCGTGCACGCGGTCGGGCACCGGCGGCCTTCGATTCAATTTCACCCTCGGCCAGCTCTTCGTACAGGCCGTGGAACACCCAGACCTTCACGCCGATGATCCCGTAGGTCGTCAGGCTTTCGGTCAACGCGTAGTCGATATTGGCCTGCAACGTCGCCAGCGGGATCGCACCCAAACGGATGTCTTCGGTGCGGCTCATCTCGTGGCCACCCAGACGACCCGACAACTGGATCTTGCAACCCTTGGCACCGGCGGCCATCGCGGCCTCGGCCTTCATCTTCATCACACGGCGGAAACCCGCACGCTTCTGCAACTGCTCAGCGATCGATTCACCGACCAGCTTCGCGTCCAGGTCCGCGTTGTGGACCTCGATACAGTTGATCGAGACATTACGACCGGTCAGCCGCTGTAGCTCAGCCGTCAGGGCATCGATCTCCGCACCCTTGGGGCCGATCACCAGGCCAGGACGCGCCGTCTTGACGATGATCTTCAGCTCTTCACGGGTGCGCTCGATGTGGATGTCACTGACCGCCGCGTACGGGGCCTTACGATTGAACCGGTAGTCGCAGAACTTGCGGATCTTCTGATCCTCGATCAACAGCTCAGCGTAGAGAGCCTTCGGCGCGTACCACCGGCTCTTGTGAGCTTCGGTGATGCCGACGCGGAAGCCGAATGGATGAACTTTCTGTCCCATAGTGAACCTTTTATTTCGCCGGGCTTACGAGCCCAAACGGGTGTTATCGTTTCCTGCCTGCCTGATCAACAGACACGGTAATGTGGCTGGTACGCTTGAGGATCGGGTGAGCCCGGCCGCGGTCCTTGGGCTGGAACCGCTTCATCGTCGGGCCGCTGTCCACTCGGACCTCGGTCACCACCATCGCCAACGCCTCGCGGTCGGACAGCCCCTCGCGCTCCTGCGCGTTGGAACGTGCCGCCTGCAGGCAGTTCTTGAGCATCACCGCCGCCCGCTTCTTGGACAACGTGAGCATATTCATCGCGTCAAAGACGCTCTTGCCATTGATCATCTGCGCGACCGGCCTCGCCTTGGTCGGGCTGATTCGTGCGCCTCGATGTACGTTCGTGTAAGCCATGATTCCTAGCCTTTAGCTGTTAGCTTTAGCCTGTATCTCGTTTCCAAAACCGCCTCAAACAAATCCGCTATCACGCGGACAAAGGCCGATCGCCTCTTACCTCGCACCCGCACGCTGTGCCTTGGTACCCGTGGTGTGGGCCTTGAACAACCGCGTCGCGCTGAACTCGCCGAGCTTGTGCCCGACCATGTCTTCCGTCACGAACACGGTGTGGAACAGCTTGCCGTTGTGCACCAGGAACGTGTGCCCGACAAACTCCGGGACGATCGTGCACGCACGCGCCCAGGTCTTGATCGGATCGTGCCTGCCCATCTGAGTCAGCTTCTCCACCTTCCGGTAGAGTTTCAGATCAACAAACGGGCCTTTTTTCAGTGATCGTGACATTCTTTGTAGCCTTTAGCTGTTAGCGCTTAGCAATTAGCTTTTCGTTCTCGTTTCCGACTCGTCCGTCCCGCGATCAGCCAAGAGCTAAAAGCGGACGGCCCTCTTATTGCAGTTTCAGCTGGCCGTACCGCTTGGATACACGCCGGCGGATAATCAGTTTGTTCGACGCCTTGCCACGCTGCCGTGTCCGACCACCCTTGGATGGCACACCGGTCTTGGACTGCGGGGCACGGTTGCCCTTGCTGCGACCATCACCACCGCCCAACGGGTGGTCGTGGTGGTTCTTCGCCACGCCACGGGTGTGAGGACGACGCCCCATGTGACGGGCACGCCCGGCCTTGCCGATCACCACACGGTTGTGGTCGGTGTTCCCGACCTGACCGATCGTCGCCCGGCAATCCAGCGACACCCGACGGATTTCGCCGGACGGGAAGACCAGGGTTGCCCACTGGCCTTCTTTATTGGTCAGCCTCGCGCTGCTGCCAGCCGACCGGCAGATCTGCCCGCCACGGCCCGCGACCAGCTCGACGTTGTGAACATTCAAACCCGCGGGGATCATCCCCAGCGGCATGTTGTTCCCGACCTTAGGCTCAACCTTCTGCGAGCTGGAAACGACCTTGTCGCCGTCCGTCAGCTTCAGCGGGGCGATGATGTACCGACGCTCGCCGTCTTCGTATTCAAGCAGCGCGATGTTGCACGAACGGTTCGGGTCGTACTCGACGCCGATCACGGTCGCCTGGACATCGTCCTTGCTCCGCTTGAAATCGATCCGACGGTAACGCTGCTTCGCGCCGCCGCCGCGACTCTGCACGGTGATCTTGCCGGAGTGGTTCCGGCCACCGTTCTTGGTCTTCTTCACCAGCAACGACTTCTCCGGACGCTTCTTGGTCACCTCGGAGTAGAGGTTGACCGAGGCGTTACGCCGGCCGTTGGAGGTCTTCTTGTAGATTCGAATAGCCATGTTCAGCTCTCATATAGCCCCGCCATCCCGGCGGGGTCGTGCGTCCCGACCTTTGGGCCGGGTCATTACCGTTTAGAACAAGTCGATCCGGTCATCCCCGGCAAGCAGCACCGTCGCACGCTTCCAGTTGGATGTCTTCGCCGGGCCGAACTTCGTACGGAAGTACTGCCCCTTACGGACCTGCGTGCAGACCTTCGCGACCTTCACGCCGTAAATCTTCTCGATCGCGGCCTTGATCTGCGGCTTGCGGGCCCGCATATCCACCTCAAAGCTGTACCGGTTACGCGACTCGGTTTCCCAGGCGCTCTTCTCGGTGATCAGCGGCTTCTTAATAATGTTTGTTGCTTCAGTCGTCATCAGGAGGCCTCCTGTTTGGCCTTGGCCAGTTCGTCAGAAGTCACCCGACCGATGTACGCCTCAAACGCGGCCTTATCCACCAGCAGGTACCGGTGGTTCAGCAGGTCGAACGCGTTGAGGCGGTCGATCTGAGTCACATCTACATGTTCTAGGTTCCGGGCCGAAGCGGCTTCGTGTCCGGAGATGGAGGGGAGGGCGACCAGGCAGGTCCGGTCGATCTTCAGCGAGGCCAGAAGGTTGCTGAAGGTTTTCGTGTTGGGCTTATCAAAATCGAGCTTGTCAACAATCTTAATCTCGCCGTCGATCGCCTTGGCGAGGACCGCGTTGCGGTTAGCCAGGCGGCGCATCTTCGCGGGCATGTCCTGTCGCCAGGAATGCGGACGCTTGGCGAAGCCGTGGCCGCCGTGACGCATGATATTCGTGCCCGCCGGACCGCGACGTGCGTTACCCGTGCCCTTCTGCTTATAAAGCTTGCGGGTCGAGTACGCGGTGTCGGCACGGCTCTTGGTCTGGGCAGAACCCTGACGACGGTTGGCGTGGTACCGGACATACGCCTGCTTCAGAAGCGCGGGACGAACCTCGCCGCCGAGCTTCTGCTCGTCGACCTGGACCTTCCCGACTTCTTCGCCGGCCTGATTGTGAACTGTAATATCGATCATCTTTAGTACCTACGGTCCCACTACGGGATGCGTGTGTTTCGCCGCCAGGGCATGGCCCACAACTGGGCCCGATCGGGTTGCCCCACGACTCGGTTCTTGAACCGAATTGTCGTGGCGTGGCAGTTTCCTCAGCATGTCCCGGCAACCGGTCTTAACCAGCCGCCCGATACAACCTCGGACTTACTACGCCTTGGCGAGCTTGGCCTTTCCCTTAAAGAGGCGTACCGCCTCACGGATCATCAACAAACCCTTGTTCGCGCCGGGCACCGGGCCCTTCACCAACAACAGGTTCTTGTCTTTATCAACACCGACGATCGGCAGGCTACGCACGGTCACCCGCCCGTTACCCATCCGCCCGCCCATCCGGATACCCTTCTTAGGCTTACCGGTACCCAGGTTCGAGCTGCGACCACTGACCGAGCCCGGCGAGCGGTGCTTCCGCTCCACGCCGTGCGACGCCAGCTGGCCCTTGAACCCGTGACGCTTCATCACACCCGCGGTGCCCTTGCCCTTGCTGGTGCCGATGACGTCTACAAACTTAATACCTTCGAAGACATCGACGGTCAGTTCCTGGCCGGGCTCATAAGACGCGGCCTCGCCGTCGCCCAGACGCACCTCGCGGTGAGTACGCTTGGGGGTCAGACCCGCCTTCGCGTCGTGGCCGATCAGCTGATACGTCGAGTTGCGACCCTTGACCTCGTCATAAGCGATCTGCACCGCTTCGTAGCCGTCGGTCTCAGCCGTCTTCACTTGACTTACAAAACACGGGCCGACCTGAATCACGGTCACGGGAATGTTGTTCCCGTCGTCGTCATATAGCCGGGTCATCCCGATTTTCTTACCTAAGATCGCTGCGGACATCGTTTCATCTCCAAGGGGGCAATCGCTGTTGCGGATCGTGGCACTTTTCGCCAGAGGATCACGCCCCTGTTTTGATCGTTCTCGTTCTCTGTTCTAACAAACAAGCGGGACCTGCCCGCTTTAACTGCGTGCCCGTGGGCTACGCCTTAATCTTCACAAACACACCCGCCGGGACGACCAAGCGGTTGAGCGCTTCTACCGTGCGTGCGTTGGGCTCGATGATGTCGATGATCCGCTTGTGCGTGCGGATCTCGAACTGCTCACGGCTCTTCTTGTCCACGTGCGGACTACGCAGCACCGTGTAACGCTCGACACGCGTCGGCAGCGGCACAGGACCAGCGACCTTCGCGTTCGTACGCTTGGCATGGTCCACAATCTCACGAGCCGAGGCGTCCAACGCCTGGTGATCGTAAGCTTCCATCCGGATTCGGATCTTACCTGCTGTCATCGACTCTAGCCTCTAATATCGCGTCACTTACGCACTGATACCCATCGCGTACGCCGCGACGAGTTGAGCCGGGTAGTGTAACCACCCTTAAGCCCTTGTCAATTCGGGTAAAGACTTCCCCGCAAAAGCCCCCAAGCCACCCCATCGCCCCCTCAACACTCACCCCCGAAGCCCACGTTTCCTATCCGCAGGCCCACCACACCCGAAGCCCTCGACCATCCTTCTATAACCATAACTCCGCCCCCAGGCACCACCTAAAGATCCCGGCAGGCCTCGTCCAACACATGCTCCGCCACAAAAATCGGCACATCCGAAGCCACGCCAAGAGCGATCGCGTCGCTCGGCCGAGAATCGATATCCAGCAGTTCCCCCTGATGACGGATGTGCAGCCTGGCAAAAAAAGTACTTTTTTTCAGGTCATTGATCAGGATTTTTTCTAATTCCGCGCCGACTCCCCCGATCACGTCCGCCAGCAGCTCGTGCGTCAAGGGCCTGGGCGGGGCCTGCCCCATCAGCCGACGCTCGATCGCCGCCGCCTCCGTCAGACCGATCACGATCGGGAATACACGATCCCCATCGACTTCGCGCAGCTCTACGACGTGCATGTCATCGGTCTCACGGATCAGTATCCGCGACAGTTCCATTCGGACGGCCATAGTGTCACTCCTGTCACCAGCGTTGTTATGAAACGCTTACCAGACATCATAGCCGAGCGCGATTGACATGCCGGCAACCAACCGGGATTGTGATGTAAATAAACAATCAAGGCAATCTACTTCCAGGAGGATTATCCCATGCCCCGCCGACTGCTCACCGCCTGTCTGACACTGGTATTCCTGCAGTTTCTTGCCTTGCCCGCACTGGCCCAGGACCTGCGCCTCCCTTCGATTATCAGCGACCACATGGTCCTCCAGCGGCACCAGCCCGTCGCCGTCTGGGGCTGGGCCGAGCCCGGCAGCGAGGTCGCCGTCAGCTTCAAGGGCCAGACGCACACCGCCACCGCCGACGACGCCGGCCGATGGCGCGTTGATCTGGAGTCCATGAACGCCGACGCCGACCCCGCCCAGATGACCATCACCAGCGGCGACCAGACACTCACCCTTGACGACATCCTCGTCGGCGAGGTCTGGCTCTGCTCCGGCCAATCCAACATGGAATGGTCCGTCCAGCGCTCCGACAACGCCGAGCAGGAAATCGCCGCCGCCAACTGGCCACAGATCCGACACATCAAAGCCCCCCACCGCCCTTCCATGACGCCGATGGACGACATCGACGCCCAGTGGCAGGTCTGCTCACCCGACACCGCCGCCGCCTTCACCGCCGTCGGCTACTACTTCGGCAGACAGCTTCATAGAGAACTCAACGTTCCCATCGGTCTGATTAACTGCTCCTGGGGTGGCACCCTCATCGAACCGTGGATCCCCCTCAGCGGGTTCGCGGCCGTGCCCGAACTGAAAGATCAATACGGGGAGATCGCCGCGAAACAGCCGGATTCACCTGCGTATAAGGCCCTCGCCTCTGCTTACATGGAAGAACTGAACCGCTGGCTCGACGCATCAAAGAAGCAGGTAACAGAACAGGAACCACTCGCCGAGCCCCCCGCATTCCCCGACCAACTTAAGCCGTATACAAGCCATCAATCCCCCACCGTGCTGTTCAACGGCATGCTACAACCGTTCATCCCCTACACCCTACGCGGATCGATCTGGTATCAGGGCGAGTCTAACCGCGCACGCGGCATGCAGTACCTCGATTACACACGCGCACAGCTTCTGGGCTGGCGTGCATACTGGGAACGTCCCGATCTGCCCTACTACTACGTCCAGATCGCCCCCTACCAATACGGCGACGACCACCCCCATGAGCTCCCGCGATTCTGGGAGGCCCAGGCTCAGATCGAGAAGCAGATCCCCCACACCGGCATGGTCGTCATCCACGACATCGGCAACCTCAACGACATCCATCCGGGCAATAAGCAGGGCGTCGGCAAACGCCTGGCCAACATGGCCCTGAAGCGAACGTACGGCCGCAGCGAGATCATCGATTCGGGCCCACGTTTTGAATCGATGCGGGTCGAAGGGGATAAGCTCCTGCTGAACTTCAGCCATGCGGCCGACGGGCTGGCAAGTCGCGACGGCGAGGCACTTAATTGGTTCGAGATCGCCGGCGAGGCCGAGCCATGGACCGAGGCCACCGCGGAGATTGTGGCACCGGACACGATCGCCGTGTCCGCCGAGGGGATCAGCACCCCCGTCGCCGTCCGCTTCGCATGGCACAAGCTGGCCGAGCCCAACCTCGTGAACAGCGCGGACCTGCCCGCCGCCCCGTTCCGTGCGGGCGAGCCGCCGAAGATCGACTTCCTCTCGCTCAACGTCCCCGACAGCCACGATTATGAGCTGATCTACGAGGCCGACCTGAACCAACTTGGCCATTCCGTCGAGTACATTATCAACAACGCCCCCGCATTCGCCGGCAGCTTCGACCGCGTCGCCTACTTCATCCAGATGAGCAACGAAGAGGAAACCGAGGGCCAATGGGTCTACGTCTCGATGGATGCGTTCACCGACGACCTGACGAAGATCGGGATACCGACGCTGGATTCGGGGATCCTGTTCCAGCAGCCCGTTCACAACATGGTGGTCAACTCCAATGTCTGGCGAGTCCCGAATCGTGGCGGCCTCACGGGCAACATCGAGTTCTGGCCGAACAACTACGGGAAGTCCAACGCCGCCGGCGTCCCGGACGCCCTGGGGTCCGCCTACGACAACGGGGACCAGATCAACACCAACACCCCCGACGGCTACGGCTGCATGCAGGTGCATACCACCAAGCCCACCGTCACCATCTTCGCGCTGAACAACTGGAAGAACAGCCCGTTCGACCTGGGGATCGGGACCAACAACGAGGGCGGCGAACTCGACTGGACCTTCACCAAGTCTTCCGACCGCTACAAGTTCAAACGCATGAAGGTCCTCGTCCGCCCCTCGAAGCCCTGATCATCCGGGCAGTTTGATCAACGCGTGATACCCGCCGTCCTGGTAGTCCGTCACCCGGCCGGCCGGCCAGACCTGCTGCTCGTGGATGATCTCTCCCTTGACGATCCCCGCCAACCACTGCGCCTGCGCCCCGTTTTCCTCGTGTTCCAGGCTGCACGTGCTGTAGAGGATCACGCCGCCGGGGCCGACCCACGGGGCCGACCGCCTTGCGATCTGCCGCTGCAGCGCGACCAGCGAACTCATCGCCTTGTGGTCAAACCGGTACCGCGCCTCGGGCCGACGCGCCAGCACCGCCGTGTTCGAGCAGGGCACGTCCAGCACCAACAAATCCAGCTTGTTACTCGGCTCGCTCTCCGGCCCGACCACCTTCACATGATCCAACCCGTGCACCGATCCGCGAAGCGCCGCCCGCCTTGCGTCATCGACATCGGTCGCGCCGATCGTCGCGCCGGGATGCATCGCCGCGAGTTGCCGGGTCTTCGTCCCGCGCCCGGCACAGTAGTCCAGCGCCAGCTTCACGTTCAGGTCGCCGGTGCTCAGGATCGGCTTGGATGACGCCGGGTCCTGTACACGCCGGGCGTCGTGCGCCTTGATAAAGTCCTGCAACCCCGCGTGCCCGCCGCGCCAGACGATAAAGCCCTCCTGGTCGTGCGGCTGATACTGCTCGGTCGCCTCGCGTTCAAAGCCCGGCTCGACCGCCACGATCACCGGCGCCGCCAGCCCCCCATGCAGGCAGTACTCGATCGTCTTCGCCTCGCCGAACGCCGTCATCCACCGGTTGATCAGGTACATCGGGTGACTGGTCGCGACCCCCAGGTGCCTGGCCGTCCGGTCCGTCACAGGCAGCAGGTCGCCGGAAAGCCTCACGCACCCGCCGTCCACCGGCAGCAGGTCGCGTGCCGGCTCCCAGGCCAGCCCCGGCTCCACCCCCGACACCATCTCCGCCACCTTCCGCAGCACCGCGTTCACCATCGCCGCCGCCCCGGCCCGGATGTGCTGACGCGCATACGTCACCTGCTCATCCACCACCGCATGCACCGGCAAACGATCCATAAAAATCAGCTGCGCCGCACCCGTCAGCAGCACCCCCTGCATCGCGGGCTCCATCTTTTCCAATGGCTTCTCTAACGCCTTATTCAGCAGAAACTCCAGCGTGATCCACCGCTGAAGCGTCGTGCGCTGGATCGCCAGCGCCAGCGCAGCGTCCTGCGGGCTCAGCCCCGACGTGTTTAACGTCACGGCCGGGAGGTCGGGAAAACGTTTGGCGGCGCTACCCAGCGATGCCGCGGCGGCACCCCGGGCGCTACGCGAGCGGGTCGATGGTCCTTGCATATCGATAGATCATACGGAATCTAAAAAAGATGTGTACACGCCCCCAAAAACATTCCATCTCCCCCCTCAGCCCCCGGCTCTGCCGGAGGATTCCCACTCCGTCATCAACCCCACCCCGAATCCCCGCCTCTTATTGCAACCGCCCCAATACTACTTGCCGCCGTCCTTGGGCGACTCGACCGGCACGATCCCCAACGCCTTGTAGACCTCCTCAAACAACTGGTCCACCTTGAACGGCTTGAACATCACGCTGGACAACCCGTCCTGGCTGGCACGCACGATCGAGTGGTGCGGGTCGTAACCAAACCCCGTCATCAAAACCACCGGCATGTCGTCGCGCTGACGACGCGCCGCGGCGAACACCTCGTAACCATTGCGGTAGGGCATCTTGATGTCCGAGATCACCAGGTCGAACGGGTCCTGCTCCAGCATCGTGCAGCTCTCGTACCCGTCCTTACACACCTCGACGATGCACCCGGCCTTGCGCAGGATACTGCTGATCGAGTTGCGGATGTTCGGCTCGTCGTCCGCGACCAGCACACGCTTGCCCTTGAGGTTCGCGTCCACCCCGACCGCCGCGTGCTCCTTCTCGCCCAGCACGACGTTCGGCCCGGCGGCGACGTGCTTCACCGAGTCACGGATACGCTCGACGTTGTCAACGATCCGATTCAGCCGGCCACGCATCGTGTCGTCGCCGATGTACTCTTCCATCAGCGTCCGCGCCTCGGTCACGATGTCCGCCATCGGCTTAGACATCTCCTGCACCACGCTCTCGGTGATCTGCCCGCTGATCGCGCAGCGCTCGGTCACCAGCAGGTCCAGGATGTTCAACGCCATCCCGACGTACCGCCCGAAGATTTCTGCGAACTGCCGGTCGTCCTCGTTGAACGCCCCGACCTCGTCCGACTCGATGTTGTAGATCCCCACGACCTTATCAAACAGCTTCAAAGGCACGGTCAGCGAGCTCTTGCAGTGACGCAGGCCCAGCACGTACCGCGGGTCTTTCTCCGTGTCGTGGCAGATGTAGCTGCGCCCGGTCGCCGCGACATAACCGCTGATCCCGTTGCCCTCCGGCTGTGCGTAGAGGTCGATCTCCAACGCCTCGCTGGGGAGCCCCTCGGAGATGACCACCTCCAGCTTGCTGCTGCGCTTATCCAAGAGCCGGACCGCGAAGTGATCGAACCGCATCAGCTTCTTGGAGTACTTGATGATCTTCTCTTCAAGCAGCTTCAGGCGTTCGCTGGGCGAGAGCTTCGCCACCACGTCGGTCTCGATCCGCGACAGCTCGCGCCCCGCCGAGTCGATCGCGTCGATCTTGCCCTGGAGCATCCGGCCGCTGGTCGCGTCCCAGACCACCGCCACCACCTGCTGCACCTCGCCGGAGTCCATCACGACCGGCGAGCAGATCAGTTCGTAATAATTGTCTTCCACCTGGAACGTGTACTTCTTGCTGCGCGGGCTGGACACGTCCGTGATCGGCCCGGACTGCGTCGAGAACACCGTCAGCGCCTGCACACACACCTGCCGGACGTGCTCGCTGACCGTCGGCGTGAAGCTGCGCATCTTCCGGTTCGACCAGGTCGTCTGCCCGCTGGGGTCGACGATACACACGCCCTCGCCGATCGTGTTCAGCACCAGGCTCGACTTCTCGCCGACCAGCGCGCGCTCAAGCGGCAGGAAGTCGCCGACGTCCGCAAACACCGCCTGGTACGAGTGCGTACGCAGCGCAGCCATCGCCTGGTCCATCTCCTCAAACACATCCACATGAAAGTTCTGGCGCAGGTCATCCGTGACCGGGAAGTCCCGTGTCACGTTCCCGGCAAGAATCAGGATACGCGGGCGATTATCATCCATACACTATCCACCTGGCCTATGGTAAAAACACATCAGATACCTCAGCCGGTCTAATATCGAGCCTTACAAGGCCAACCCATGATTTTACCTGCCTGAAAAACGGATTCAATTAAAATCCCGGTATTCAGGGCATTATAGACGCCGCGACACCACCGAGTCCGCCAGCCCCAGCATATACGCCCTCGCCGGCGTGTCGGACAGGTTCTCGATCAGCCCGGTTTTGGCCCGTCCGACCAGCGAGGCCGCTTTTTCTCGGGCGTACTCCAGCGACGCACCCCCGTGCAAAATCTCGCGAACCCGCTGGATATTCTCACGCATCTGAGTTTCCGATAACCCGCCACGCGATTGCATCTCCAACAGCCCGACCAACTCGCCCCGCGCCACCTGGTCCCCGGCATTGATCGCGTGGATCATCGGCAGCGTCAGCTTACCCTTGGCGATGTCCTGCCCCAGCGTCTTGCCCACCGTCTCCTGATCGCCGGTCAGGTCCAGCACGTCATCGATAATCTGGAACGCGATCCCCAGTGTTTCGCCGTAGTCATACAACGCATCCACCACGTTCGCCGGGCTGTCGCTCAGCTCCGCCGCGACCCGGCAACACGCCCCGCACAGGCTCGCCGTCTTGCGTCGGATAATCTCGAAGTACGTCTTCTCGTCGAGCCCAAGCTCGTGCCGGTTGGACAACTGCAGCAGCTCGCCCTCGCAGACCGTGTTCGTCGCGTGCGCGATCAGTCGGCTGATCTGCGTGCTGCCCAGCGAAGTACACAGATGATACGCGTGGCTGATCAGGTAATCGCCCAGCATCACCGCCGCCTCGTTGCCGCGCAGATGATTGATCGTCGCCCCCTGCCGGCGCATCGCCGCGTCGTCCAGCACGTCGTCGTGCACCAGCGTCGCCATGTGGACCATCTCGACCACCGCCGCCGCGACCAGGTGCTTCCGGGCCGTCGCCTTGGCCCCCGGCTCGATCGCCATCGCCGTGGCCAGCACCAGCATCGGCCGGAGCATCTTCCCGTGGTACCGCTGGGCGTGCTCCGCCAGCTCGTTGACACACCCAAGGTCGCTGACCAGTTCCTCCGCAAAAAGGCGCCTGACCTCTTTCAGATCGGCGTCCAGCCTGGCCCGGAGCGTGTTGTCTTGCGATGCGAGTACGGACATCCAAGGGGTCCTGAAACCTAATAAACGGAGTAATGCCAGATTGTAGCGGCCCCCCGCCCGCCCTGCTTACCCGGCTGTCATATCATAATAATCGATCCCCGGGCTCACTACATTTTAAGTTGACAGGGTTTGCGCCCGATTCTACTGTCGATACAATACCTTGGGCCATCCACCGGACGGACGGCCTTGTACGACGGATCGTCAACCCGTAACGCGCCTCTCTACCGATGAACCAATCCAACGAAACCAGCTCCGACACGCTGTTGGGCAAACTCCTGGTTGAGAGAGGCCTGGCCACCCAGGAAGATATCCAGTCCTGCATCCAGATGCAGCGCGAGGTTTCCCTGGAATCCAGCGTCGCCGGCGAATCCGAGCCCCCCAACCACCGCAGCCTCGCCCAGATCGTCGTCGATGAGGGCGTCGTCACCCAGAAACAGATCGAACGCATCCGCCCGGAAGTCGAAGAGCAGAGCGGCAAGCGCGTCATCCCCGACTACCAGATCCTCGAACGCCTGGGCGCAGGCGCGATGGCCACCGTCTACAAGGCCCGCCAGCTCAAGCTCGACCGCATGGTCGCCATCAAGGTCCTCCCCAAGAAGCACTCCAACAACAAAGACTTCGTCCGCCGGTTCTTCGACGAGGGCAAGGCCGCCGCCAAGCTCAACCACCCCAACATCGTCGGCGCGATCGACGTCGGCCAGGCCGGCGAAACCTACTACTTCGTCATGGAATACGTCGAGGGCCGAAGCGTCTTCGAAGACATCCAGGAGAAGGGCCCCTACTCCGAAGCCGACGCCCTCAAGCTCACCATCGACATCGCCCGCGCCCTGGAACACGCCCACAAGGCCGGCTTCATCCACCGCGACGTCAAGCCTAAAAACATCATGCTCACCGGCGACAACATCGCCAAGCTCGCCGACATGGGCCTCGCCCGCGCCGTCTCCGACCGTGAGGCCGCCGAGGCCGAGGCAGGTAAAGCCTTCGGCACCCCGTACTATATCTCCCCCGAACAGATCAAAGGCAAGATGGACGTCGACAAACGCGCCGACATCTACAGCCTCGGGTGCACCCTCTACCACATGGTCACCGGGAAAGTCCCTTTCGACGGGCCCAACCCCTCCACCGTCATGCGCAAGCACCTGGACACCGACCTCACCCCCGTCGACCACATCAACCACGACCTGACCAAAGGCCTCGCCGAGATCATCGAGGTCTGCATGGCCAAGGACCGCAACCAGCGCTACGCCACCGCCGGCGACCTGCTCCAGGACCTCGAAGCCGTCGCCCGAGGCGAAGCCCCCCCGCTGGCCCGCAAGATGTTCGACCTCTCCGAGCTCTCCGCACTCGATCAGAGCAACGCCCCCCTGGAAATCGTCTCGCTCCCCCAGGCCGAGCCCCTCATCGAGTCCCCCCTCTTCTGGGTCGCCGCGATCGGCTGGTTCGGCGTCGTCCTCCTGCTGATCATCCTCCTGGTCACCCTCGCCGCCCAATAACACCCGCCTCACCCCCACACACCACACCCCCCGAAGCCCACGTTCTCCGAACGTGGGTCTCCCCCCTCACTT
>CBDUNP010000002.1:0-32048 GCA_965368605.1 uncultured bacterium
GGACGTTCTGGTTCCAGTTGGCCAGCACGATGTTCAGGTCGTTGATGCCGACGAAGCCGTCGCCGTCCAGATCGCCGGGGATGGAGTTGCTTATGACGTTGAGGGTCACATGATCCAGGCCGTAGACCACGTCAAACGACAGCCCGCCGCCCAGGTCGGTGCCTGTGATTGAGCTGAATGTTCCTGTCAGGCTGCCGGTGGTGATGATCTCGAATGAGTCGCCCAGGTTTGGCACGAAGCCGTCGAACAGCGAGATTTCTAGCGTGCCTGCGAGGGTGGACGTTCCGGTTACGACGAGTTGGTCAAACTCGGTTCCCGCAGCGAGCCCACCAATATCTATAGCAAGTGATCCGCCGGTCTTGTCCCAGTCTCCATCGATGGTGTAGGCCCCGGCCAGGCTTGGCGAAGAGACGTCCACGCTGAAGAACTGGTCGCCGATGGGGTTTTCTGCCGAGATGTCCAGGTCTCTTGGCTCCCCGAAATTATCGGTGGGTACGGAGAAGCCGCCGATCAGCTGCAGGCTCTGGTTTGAAAGAAAGCTGTGGCCGACCCCGTTAATCAGTGCGGTAAGTTTGATCGGCCCGGTGGGGCTCCCGATCGCCGACAGGGGGATTTCGTACTCGAACCCGGTCAGGACATTGTCCCCGGGATTGGTGCCGTTTGTGCCCGCCGTGACACCGCCCAGGTTGCTGTTGTCGATGGCGACCTTGATCCCGTTCGAGGCTTCGATGTATGTACCGTCCGTTTCGCTGGTCCCGATGATGCCGCCGGTGCCGCCGCCGGAGGTGAGTGTTTCCGCGAAGCCGACCTGGAACTGGTCACTGGCGTTGTGGCGTAGGGTCAGGTAGTAGTCGGACTCGAAGCCGGTGTCGAAGGTCAGGCCGTTGCCGCTGCCGTCGTCGCCCATGCGGTTCAGGCCGTCGGAGTCAACGTTGGGATTATCTCCGCGGAGGCGGTTCTGCCCGCCGGCGACGGAGTCGATGAACAGCTCGATGCTGTTGCCATTGGTTTCCAGGTTCCCGGCGATGGTCAGGAAGAGGCTGTCACCGACCACGCGCGCAAACGCGTCGTCGAGCTCCGAGCCGTTGGCGGTGACGGGGCTGGGGTCGGTGTTGTCGCCGAACGCGGTATTCCGCTGACCACTGGCGGCGACGCCGACGTACCCGTCGGCGTTGACCGCGGCGCCGTCGAGCAGCGGACGGACGTCTCCCGGGGAGAGCCGACCGCTGTCTGTGAGGTTGCCCGTGTGCGTGCCGCTGCCGAGGGTTAGGCCGCCGGAGCCACTGGTCAGGTTGCCAGACACCGATCCGTTGTTTCGCACGATCCCGTCGTTGGTTGCAGGGCCGTTCAAGGCCAGCGTGCCACCGGACGCGGTATGAACCTCGGCGGATTGCCTGATGATGGTCGTGCCGGTGCCGGTGGTCAGTGTGCCGTTGTTCTGGATGGCGACCCGTGTGATCGAGTGGTGGACGGTTCGGCCGAGAGTTAATGCCGACGCCGGATCGGTCGTAGTCAGCGTTGAACCCGCACCGTCAACGGTTAGCGTTACCGACTCAGAATCCGATAGACCCGTTCCCATGTTGATAGATGAGACCGCCAGGCTCCCGCCGCTTTCTACATTCAGGCCGCTCGTGATGCTGAACGAGTCGCCGAGGTTTAGCGGGCCGGCGATGTTGGCGGTCGCCTGATTGCGTATCGAAATATCCGCGTTGTTGTTGGCGGTCAGCGCGCCTGCTGTGGTAGCCAGGCTTGACCCTGATCCGTCCACAGTCAGCGTCCCGGTGACATCCAGAGAGGCAGTCGATAAATCCGCCCCGGATTCAACCACAAACGACCTGGAACTGCTGATGTTTAATGGCCCACTGAAAGAGACCTGGGCGTTGTTGTTTGCGGTGAGTGTTTTCCCAGAGGCGAGGCTGAAGCCGCCGCCCGTACTGGTCAGGTCGCCGCCATCAAACAAGATGTCGTCATCGATATCGAGCGTGCCTGCGGTGTGGTTAATCGATCCACCGGCGTTCACGGTGATACCGGACAGGGCCGAGGTGCCGCCGGAGACTCCGAATGTGCCGCCGTTGTTGATGTTCAGGGCCGTGCCGGGGTTGAATGTGCCGGAGGCATACTCAAACGTGCTGCCGTTATTGATATTGATAGCGCCTGTCGCGTTGAGATCGCCCCCGTTCAGATCGTAGTTGCCGCCGTCCAGGTTCAAATCGCCGAGGGCGGTAAAACTCCCGGCGGTATGGCTCACGGTTCCGCCGGCGTTCACGCTGGAGGTGCCTGCGACTTGAAGGGTGCCGCTGTTGAGATTGAGTTGGGCTTCTCCGGTCTGAGCCACGACGAGTGCGCCGCTGATATTTAGAAAGTCAGCGCTGCTGTTGAGGGTCGCGGGTGTGCCAGCCGTATCGGTGCCGAACTTGAGCGAGCTGACGTTAGAACCTAAACCGAAGTCGAAGCTATTCAAGGACATGTCGGCGGCCGGGCCGACCAGGTCGATCGCGTACGGGACCGCCGGGCCGCCTCCCGAGACAGGGAACATGGACAGGGCGTAATCGCCAGCGGATAACGGATCGAGAAAGAGAAAAGTGCCCTGTGCCGCTACGCCCGACCAGGAAAGCAGCGAATCCATGCTCGGTACGGACTTCCCATTCAGATTCAAACCAACGTTGGTCTCGGTGCTATCCGCCAAGACTAAGCCGGGGTTGAAGCTGCCCGCCGCGATTGTGTCGCCGGCCGCATTCACGCCCCCGCTGTGGTGAAACGTCTCGAAGCGAAGCGTCTGCGAGCTTCCGACAGAGTTGGCCAGGTTCAGATCAAATCGGCCCATGTCACCTGTCCCCTCAATCGAGAAGTAGGCGTCTTGGGCCATGGTTGAACTGGCAAGTGTCACGGCTACAGTGGCAAATGCGCAGTGTCGAAAGTAATTGCCTGGAAATGCTTGCATTCTTCCCGCCTCACTCGTGACTGAAGGGTATGGGCTGATTAGGCGACGAGCCAATGACCTGAGATTGTGGCCATTGCTTGCGATGAGCATGGATAATATACCTGTTAATTAATAGAAAATATAGGTTTTTTCAGAAAAACATCGCATGGAAATGACAGCCCCACCGCCTCTGGGCGGGGGATATGCTGTAGTTGCCTGTTTTTGACCTGCTTGTGGCGGGCTTGTGGGGGTTACGAATTGAAACGGTGCCTTCTTGCCTGCATTAACACGCCCAGCCCCAGCAGCCCCAGCGTCCCCGGCTCGGGGATGTTCGCCGTCGCGTTCGGCGGGGTGCCTGCGTTCCAGTTGCCCAGGACCTCATTCAGGTCGTCGATGCCGACGAAGCCGTCGCCGCTTGGGTCGGCCAGGGGATCGGCGGGCGGGACGTTCTGGTTCCAGTTGGCCAGCACGATGTTCAGGTCGTTGATGCCGACGAACCCGTCGCCGTCCAGGTCGCCAGCCAGAAGGTTGGCCAGCAGCAGGTCCAGGTCGGTCTGGTCGATGAGCCCGCTGCCATCGAGGTCGCCGCCGGCCCAGCCCAGGCCCGATTGCCCGAGGTTGGCTTCCAACGCGTTGCGGTCGGCGTAGGAGACCGTGCCGTCGAGGTCCAGGTCGCCGAAGCTTGTCTGAAACAGCGATTCAATCAACGCCGTCACGTCGTCGGCGTCGGTGTTGCCGGAGACATCCAGGTCGACCAGCCACGCGACGGAGCCGAACTGGGTGTAGAGGAAGTCGATGTCCGCAGCGTTTGAGAACGTGTCCTCATTGAGGTCGGCGCGGTTGAGCAGGACCTGCGTCAGCGCGTCGAGCGTGGGCTGATCGGCGCCGGCGTTGGTGAGGATGTCGCCTAAGAGGAACAGGTCGCGGTTGTCGACCAGGCCGTCGGCGTTGGCGTCGGCGGCGGCGTGGAACTTGTCGTTCTGGCTGTAGAGGATGTCCTCGAACCCACCGGGGACCAGCGTCAGGTCCACCGGGGTGAATGTGTCGTCGCCATTCAGGTCGCCGATGCCCGCACCGTTTGCGCCGTCGGTATTGAAGCCGACGAAGCGTTGGATGTTGAAGGTGCCGGTCTGTTCGACGGTGAGGAGCGTGACGGTGTGGTTGCCATCCTTGACGTTGTTGTAGGAACGCCGGAAGAGGTCGCGGTCGATCTTGAAGGAGGTGTTCACCGAGGGGTCGATGTCGAGGATCTCGGCCTCGGTCGCGTTGGCAGGCAGGTCCAGGTAGATGAAGACCGCCTGTGCGGTCTGATCCACCGAACGCATGAGGACGTCGATATTCCCCGTGCCCGAGCCGTTGATCTCAAGGCTTTCGACCTCGGAGTCCGGCGGGAGGATGTCAACATAAACCACACGCTTGAAGTCGCTGTAAACCGCGGGCCCGCCGTCGTCGCGGTGGCGGAAGGCACGGGTGGTGATGAAATGATACCCCTCGGAGAGCAGCGTGGCGTCGATGGTCTGTTCGTAGACGCCGGTGCCGGAGCCGATGTTCGTGCCGGAGCCGTTGTCGATGTACCCGGGGGTGTTGATGGTGGTGAAGTTCTCGAAGCCGTAGGTGACGGTGCCGGGGGTGGTGAAGTCGACAGTGCCGGAGTTATTCAGGTCGATCCCCTGGTCGATCTTGATGGCGGCGAAGTCGCCGTCGGCATCGAAGTCGCGGAAGCTGTCGGGGAGCGTGACGGGGGTGGTATCCAGCCGCACGGTGAAGGTGTTGGTCTGGATGATATCGACATCGCCGATGACGGCGGTCGCGCCGGTGGCGGCGGAGCCCGCGCCGGTGTCGGTGGAGGTGGCGTCGGGGATGGAGATTGCGCCTTGGGGGTTTTGCAGGCCGTAGATCACGTAGCCTTTCCCGTGCGAACTGTTGGATGGGATGCTGATATCGATCTGGCCTGCGCCATCGACGACGATGGTGTTGGGGATCGCGTCACCTGGGTCGACGGTGGGGTCGTCGGCGTTGCCGGTCAGCTCGACCAGGTGCGTGCCGGGCGCGAACTCGGTCTGCACGCCGTTGCGTGTCTCGACGAAGCTGTCGACCCGGCTGTTAAGGGCGACGACCGCCGAGTTGCCGCGTTCGTAGACGTAGATATTTGAAAACCCGTTGGGGTTAAAGGCGTCGTCGATCCAGCGCTCATGGAAGTTGCCCCGGCCGTGGGAGTTTCGGATGTCTAGGAGCGTCGTGACGGTGTCGGAGCTGAACCCGCCCAGCGCGTCGTCACGCCCATCATTGGGGAAGGACCGCCCGCCGCCGAACTCCTTGGCATTGTGGTAGACCACGGCGTCGCCCGGGCGCATCAGCGTGTAGGCGTAGGCGACGTCCTTCAGAAACGCGAACCCGCCGGGCAGGTGGTCGTGGCTGTCAACAAACGAGACGCCCTGGGTGCCGTTGCGCAGGCCGTCGTCGACGGTGTCCTGCGAGGCGTCACGGATGCTGTGCCAGTTGTTGGCCAGCCCGTTGCCGGTGAGGTTGTCACGCATCGCGAAGAAGAGCGGGAAGTCCAGCGCGTCGCGGTTGCCCTTGACCTCGTTGTCCGCCGGGTTGATCGCGTGCTCGTTATTCAGCGAGTGGTTGATGTAGTTCTGGACGAAGCCCTGGTTCCCGTCGAGCACCTCGCTGAAAGAAAAGATCGGCTTGATCGACCCGTCCAGAAGCGTCTGGTTGCTTGCGGCGTAGACGGCTTGGTCGAGGCGTTCGAGGGTCGAGGTCGGGAAGTGCTTGGCGGCGTCGATACGGAAGCCGTCCACGCCGATGACCTGGACCATCCACTGGACGTTGCGCATCAACAGGTCTTCAGCCGTCTCGATGGTGGGGTCGCCGGCCATGGGGTTGGCGTTGTTGAAGTTGTAACGCGTGACCAGCGAGACACCCGGGCCGGGGTCGACATCGATCTGCGTGCCGGGGATGCCGTGGTCGGGGTAGAACTGCGCATTGGTCGGCGTGGGCACGTTGGCGAGCCGGCCGAAGGCGGGGATCGTACCCGCAGGAATGTTGTCTGGGTTCGACGGGTCGACCGGGTGGCGGATGAACTGGTTGTTGGGGCCGGTCTTTTCCTGCGCGATGTCGATGAGCCCGGAGAGTCGCCCGTTCAGGTCGCCGCCCTCGAACGCGCCGTGGAAGTCGCCGTCGATGTCGGAAGGCAGCGTGATGGCAAACCCGGGGTACCCGCCGGCGTCCTCGAACGAGTTGCCGCTGCCGTCGGTCTGACCGAACTCGGTGAACCCGTTGTGGTTGAGG
The DNA here is from genome assembly GCA_965368605.1 of uncultured bacterium. Classification (GTDB taxonomy): domain Bacteria; phylum Planctomycetota; class Phycisphaerae; order Phycisphaerales; family Phycisphaeraceae; genus JAJRRS01. Next base: position 6,215 of record CBDUNP010000002.1, read on the forward strand.
ATCAGGTCGGTGTAGACGCTGATGCCCGCGTTGTGCGCCTGGCCGATAGCGGTCTGCAGCCCGGTCTTTGTGCCGTAGCCCGTGGCGCGGTTTTCATCGCCGAGGTCAAACCGGTCGTACACGTCGTAACCGACGGACTGGTCGCCGGAGTCGGCCCTGGCCGGGGGCGGGAGCCAGACGGCACCGTAGCCGGCGTAGAACATGTCGATGGCGCGTTCTTCGATGGTGTCCCATCGTGCCTCAAAGATCTGGAGCGTGGCGGGGTTGGAAACATCCTGAGCGAGCGCGGCGGGGGCGAAGGCGAGGGACGCAGCGAAGACGGTAATGATGGGTGTGGTACGTGCCATAGGGTGTGGGTTTATTTGTGGGGATTGGCGTCGCGGGTTGTTGTATTGCGCCGGGGTAGTAATGAGAAGGCGATGGCCATCAACGGGAGGGTCGCTGGCTCTGGGATACTCAATTGCTGGTTGGGGGGTGAGCCTTGATTCCAGTTTCCGAGGATGAGGTTCAGGTCGTCGATGCCGACGAACCCGTCGCTGGTGGTGTCGCCTTTAAGCCGAAGGCCGGACAGGACGTTCTGGTTCCAGTTGGCGAGCACGAGGTTCAGGTCGTTGATGCCGACGAACCCGTCGCCGTCGAGGTCACCTGGGAGTTGGGATTCGGTGATGCTGAGCGTGGTATTGGCAGCGATGTTGAAGAACTGCTGAACGATGCCGCTTGGCCAGGTGATGGTGACCTTGTCGAGGGTGGCCTGCGTGCCCAGACCGAAGTGGGCGAACATCTGGTTGTGGCTGAGGTAGTTGCTCCCGCCGTCGATGAAGCGGTACTGCTCGTCGCCGGCGATGGACGAGTCGGGGTCGATGCGGATCGTAGCGCCGATGCCGTCGCGGTTGGAGTCCGTGCCTTCGGTCTCGACGATGAGCCAATGGTTGCCGTTGTCACCGCCGTCGTTGATGCTTGTGTTTTCGTAGAGGATCGGCTGCGCCTGGTTGTTGGTGATGAACACGTCCAGGTCGCCGTCGTTGTCGTAGTCGAAGCTGAGCAGGCCCTTGCCCATGAGGGTGTCGGTGACGCCCTCGGCGACCGAGACATCGGTGAAGACGCCGTTGTCGTTGCGCCAGAGCTTGGTGGGGTCGTTGATGTTGCCCGGGTTCCAGCCGTTGGTGGCCATGAGGTCCAGGTCGCCGTCGTTGTCGTAGTCCAGGAACGTGGTGGCCCAGCCCCAGTGAGCGTTACGGACGCCGGCGGCGTCGGTCTGGTCGATGAACGTGCGGTCGCCGTTGTTGACGAACAGGCGGTTGCCGGTGTCGGGGAAGATGTGCGGGTTTGAGTGGATGGCGGTGACGAACCAGTCCAGGTCACCGTCGGCGTCGAAGTCGGCGACGGCCGAGCCCATCCCGGAGTTGTCGGTGCCGACACTGGCGGCGATGGTGCCATCGGTGAACGTGCCGTCGCCGTTGTTCCAGAACAGCTGGCTGGTGGTGCTGTCGGCGGCGATGACCAGGTCCTGCAGGCCGTCGTTGTCCATGTCGGCGAAACGCGGGGAGAACCGGTAGGAGTTGGTGTGGTGCCGGAACTGATCGACGCCCGAGCCGATGGTGACATCCTGGAAATGACCGGGGTTGGCGGCGCCATCGTTGTGCAGGAGCCTGGAGGCGCTGGTGGCGTAGGGCGTGCCCCAGGAGCCGGTGGCGGCGTCGAGGTAGCCGTCACGGTCGTAGTCGCCGAACCCGATGCTCTGCCCGACCGCCGGGCCGGTGACGGGGACGTGTGCGTTGCGGGCGACGGCCTGCTCGGAGAAGTTGCCCGAGCCGTCGTTGAGGTAGAGATAGAAACGGCTCTCGTTGGTAGCGGTGACGTAGAGGTCCTGGTCGCCATCGTTGTCGATGTCGGCAAACGCGGGCCCGTTGGTGGAGAGCGTGGCGGTAAAGCCTGCGGCGGTGGAGATGTCCTCGAAGGTGCCATCGCCCTTGTTGCGGTAGAGGATGTCGGGCGCGTCGATGCGTGTGACAAAGAGGTCCACCCAGCCGTCGCCGTCAACGTCCGCGACAGCTGCGCCGCCGGTGAGGTTTTCGGGTTCGAACAGCGGGGTGCTGGACTGTGTGTAGCTGATACCGGCGGACGCGGTGACATCGACGAAGGTCTGGGCGTGGTTCTGACTGGCGGCAGCCAGCACGGCCGCGGCGGCGAGAAGCGTCGATCGCCCTGCGCCCAAGGTGGATTTGGTAACGCAGGCACGGCTTGGCTGAATGCTATGTCGCATGCCTTGTGCTCCTGTCGTCTTCAGGATGTCTGGGCGCCCCTGGTCTTGTGGGGGGCGTTGGGTCTTTCGGGGGAAGCCCCGCTCGTGGTCATTTTTTAAAACCGCGGCAAGGCGTTTAGGCCTTGCCGCGGGGAGAATCACATTGAACCGGTCGTGTTCCGGTGTTGATGATTAGTGACGACGGACCATCGCCAGGCCGCCCAGGCCCAGCAGCGCGAGGCTGGCGGGCTCAGGGATGACGAAGAACTGGTCGCCGTTGAGCTGCGTCATGTCATGGATACCTGCGCCGAGCTGGTCGGTGCCGGCATCGAGGCCGCCGAGGAACTGGTTCGAGGCCCAGTCGTGGCTGCCGTTGGTGATGAAGGCCATGACCTTGATGGGGCCTGCGGGGCCGCCGAGGTCTGCCAGGTCGATCTCGAGTTCCAGACCGGTCTGGACAGCCATGGCGTCTGCGGCGTTGGCGGCGTTGTTGAAGTCGCCTCCGATGCCCGCTGCGTTGGAGCCGTCAAAGCCCACGCCGATGCCGACGGAGTTCGCTGGGCCGACGCCGGTGACGCCGGAGCCTTCCTGGGCTGCGCCGAAGACGCTCTGGTATTCGGAGAACGTGCCGGCGGCCAGGTCGGAGAAGTTCAGGTCGAACTTGTCGTTGCCGTCGTTGCCACGGCGGACGATGATGTGGTAGTCGGCCTCGAAGCCGGCGTCGAAGGTCCAGCCGTTCATGTTGGCGGCGTTGTCGTTGCCCGCGGCGGCGGTGAAGACGCTCTGCCCGCCAGCGACGGAGTCGATGAAGATCACCAGCTTGTTGAACGAGCCTTCGAGGTTGCCTGTGATGGCGAGGTTCAGCTTGCCACCGGCGATGTCGCCGTAGGCCGCGTCCAGTTCGTTGGTGTTGTCGCCCCAGGCGGTTTCGACCGTCTGGACCGAACGGAGTGTGTAACCGTCGCCGGCGATGCTGCCGTCGATGGTTGCTGCGTTTGCGGTCCCCACCAGTGCCAACGCGGCTGCGGTGGATAAACCTGTGACTAAGCCTTTCATACCTTCCTCCTTTAGTGAAATAACAATCAAACTTTGAAGAGCTCGTGCGTCTCTTTTTTCTGCGTCATCGTTGGTTTGTTAAGCACTGGGTCTGCGTCCCGTTTAATGCTTAACCGTTTCAACCTGCGTCCAAAAAACAAATCAACAAACCGGCCACATGGCCTGGAAGAGGTGTTGGAAAGGGACAGGGGGGGTGTCTTGTCTTCTCCGGGTCCTGATCTGCCAGAATGGGCAGGTGGGACTCTCCTCCAATTACGAATATAACCCAGGATTATTCGGTGTCAAGGGTTTATAGCGGATTACGCCGGTAAACACGATAAATCTTGAACGGTAATCCCGGCAGGCACAAAGGCATAGTGTTTGTGTTTTGATAGGTATTTCGGCGGATGCTCCGTCCTGGTAGATAGTGTGTTTGGGCTGCAAACCGTGGTGTATGCAGGGTTAAGTACGGCGCCTGGCTTGAGCTTTTTGTGGGTGGATTGGAGGGTTGTTGCTTGACCATGTTCAATGATCTGGTAAACTGTTTAAGCAGTTAACGGTTTACCGGCAGGCCCGTAGGGCTTGTAAGGCCGTTAACGCCACTTGGACAGGAACAAGGCGGATGCCTGATTCATCGAGTAGTGAAGTTGCGGACTCCCCCACCAAGCCGGTGGGTACGAAGTCGCGCCAATCGGCCAGCCGACGAACCGGCGGGGCGCGGCGGGTGTCCATGCGCGAGGTCGCTCAGCAGGCCAGCGTATCAGTCGCGACCGTCTCGATGGTCCTGAACGACAACCCCCGGATCAGCAAGGCCACCCAGATCAAGGTCCGGCGGATCATCGATAAGCTGGGGTATCGGCCGAATCGCCTGGCCCAGAGCCTCTCCAGCCAGTACACGCGCGTCCTGGCGGTGCTGCTGCCACCGTTGCGGCACGCGTTCAGTGACCCGTATTTCGGGGAATTGCTCAGCGGGATCTGCGACCGCGCGGACCGGCTGGGGCACAAGGTCATGCTGGAGTCGGCCAAGCCCGACTTCCTGCGCGAACGCAAGCACATGGAGCTGTTCGAGCGGCGGTTCGTCGACGGGATGTTCTGCCTGGGCGTCAACGACCGGCACCCGTTTATCAAGGACTTCGCCGCGGCGGGGTTCCCGATGGTGTGTGTGAATAATTACTTCCCCGACCTGGAACTGGATTACGTGGTCGCGGACTACCGCTCGGGCGCGGAGCAGGTGATGAACGTGCTGCTGCAGCTTGGGCACAAGAAAATAGCACTGATCGCCGGGGCATCCGAGGCACAGACGATCCGGGACATCATGGAGGTGTACTTCGCCCGGATGCGTGACGCGGGGTATGAGGCCGACGAGACCTGGACGGCCGACGGACGCTTTACCGAAGAAGGCGGGGCCGCCGCCGCCGACGAGGTGCTCGCCCGACACCCGGACACGACCGCGATCTTTGCGTGTAACGACAAGATGGCGCTCGGTGCGATGCACCGGCTGATGGAGATGGGCAAGCGCGTGCCGGGCGACGTGTCGGTGGTTGGTTTTGATGATATTCAGCAGATGGCGTTCGTGAACCCGAGCCTGACGACGGTGCACCTGCCGTTGTACGAGGTGGGGACACGTGCGTGTGAGATGTTGGTGAGGCGTGTACGGGGCAAGACGCAGAAGGTGGCTGAGCGGATGCCGGCACACCTGGTGCTGCGTGACTCGACGTCGATCGTGTCCGATCGGAGCTGAGGCTTCGTAGATCTTGGAGCGTGTCAGGGGACGGGGGATCCATATTCGTATTCAGCGTTAAGTGTTTTATGGAAGTGTGGCTGGGTTGGCGGGCATCTGTTGATCCGATTCAGGGAAAGGTAAGGTTGTCGATGAGGCGATGGGCACTCCTGGCATGGATAGGTGTGTACGTTTTCTGCTGCGCCCCCGGAATCACCGGCCCGTCCGCGTTGTCGGAAGTGCGCGCGGACGTTGGGGGCACGCAGGCAGTTGAGGCCGGCAACGCACTCCAGGAAGAAACAGGTGAGGCGACCTCCCTTCATTCTGATGAGGGTTCGTCACCCGAAGCGGACGGCGTCAAGGTCAAGGCGGTGGCCGAGGGGAAGTCGGCAGCGGACTTCGGTGGCCAGACGGTATTGATCGTGCACTACCGCCGGGACGCGGCGGACTACGGGGGCTGGAACGTCTGGGCCTGGCCGATCAACGCGGAGGGCGCGGCGTATCCGTTGACCGAGTCGGACGCGTTTGGGCTTTACACGGTCGTCGTGCTGGATGAGGCGCACTCGAAGCTGGGGTTCCTGATCCGCCGTGGCGATTGGGAAGAAAAAGACGGGGCCCAGGACCGGATGATCGAGATCGGCCCCGGCGGCATCGCGGAGGTGTGGGCCCGGGAGGGGCGTCTGGCGTTTGACACGACCCCGCCAACGGTAGACGCAGCGCAGGATGCCAAGCCGGCGGCGGTGAATCCTGGAATGAATCCCGGGGCGGAAGGCTTCGTCTCGGCGGCCCCGGCGTCTGCGGATGAGGTGGGTGCGGGCACCGTCGCGGTGTTGCACTATCATCGTCCCGATGCACAGTACGATGACTGGCACGTCTGGGCCTGGGCGGACGGGCAGGACGGCCAGGCATACCCGTTTGACAAGACCGACGGGTACGGCGTGTATGCTCAGGTGGAGCTTGCCGACCCGACAGATCGTGTAGGCTTTATTGTCCGCAAGGGCGAATGGCTCGAGCGCGACGGGGATATGGATCGTTTTGTATCGCCCGGCCAGTCGGGCGTGGCCGAGGCGTGGTTGATGGCCGGGGAGGAACGAGTGTTTATGGACCCAGCGAAAGTGGATTTTGCCTTGCAGATACAACGAGTGTTTTTAGACGAGCCCGGGCTGTTGCGTGTGAGGCTCAACCAGCCGACGACGGTGTCGCAGCTCAGCGAGCCCGCGGGCTGGGTGCAGGTCGGCGAGGACCGGTACGACGTGTCCGAGGTCAAGACCAAGGGGCACAGCGACGTCGGGTCGCGCGACCTGGTGCTCAAGCTCGATAAGCCGGTGGACCTGAACACGATCGTGTCGGGGATGACCCTGAACCTGCCGGGGGCCGAGCCCGCGACGGTGTACGCCCGGGAGGTGCTCACCGACGACCGGTTCCACGACCTGGGCGCGCAGCTCGGCGCGGACCACACAGCAACGGCGACGGCGTTCGCGACCTGGTCCCCCGTCTCGCAATCGGTGGAGCTGCTTCTATATAAGACAGCGGACGACGCGGAGCCTTATGACACGGTCGCGATGTCGCGTGGCCACGGCGGGGTCTGGCGGGCACGGGTCCAGGGCGACCTGCACGGGGTTTATTACCAGTACAAGTTCACGTCTTACGGCGAAGAGCGCGTGGTGGCGGATATCCATTGCTACGCGGCGACACACGACAGCTCCCGGTCGATGGTGGTCAATTTAGACAGCACCGACCCGCCGGGCTGGGAAAACGACAAATCGCCAGCGGTTCAGAGCCCGGTCGACGAGGTGATCTACGAGATCCACGTGCGCGACTTCTCGGTTGCCGACGAGACCTGCCCGCCGGAGTATCGCGGCAAGTACCTGGGGCTGGCGCATGAAAACACCGGCGACATCGCCACGGGCGTGTCTCACCTCAAGGAGCTTGGGGTGACGACCGTTCACCTGCTCCCGATCCAGGACTACAGCGCCGGGATGGAAGAATACAACTGGGGCTACTGGACGGCGCTATTTAATGTCCCCGAGGCGCAATACTCGACCAACCCCGACGACCCGACGCAGGCGATCAAGGACCTCAAGGCCACGATCAAGGCGCTGCACGAGGCGGGTATCCGCGTGGTGATGGACGTGGTGTACAACCACACGAGCACGTCGTTCGGCGCGTCGCCGTTTGATCAGGCCGTTCCCTGGTATTACTTCCGGACGACGCCGGGCGGTCGGCTGCGGAACGAGTCGGGGACCGGCAACGCGATCGCGGACGAACGGCCGATGGCGCGGAAGTACATCGTCGACTCGCTGAAGTATTGGGTCGATGAGTACCACGTCGACGGGTTCCGATTCGATCTTTTGGGGATGCACCACAAAGAGACGGTTCAGGCGCTCGTCAAGACGCTGCGTGCCGATCGCCCCGACCTGCTGATCTACGGCGAGCCCTGGACCGGTGGCGGGCCGACGCACTTCCCCAAGGGCGCGCAGAAGAAAATGGGGGTGGCCGTCTTTAACGACCACCTGCGCAACTCGATCCGCGGTGACCTGGATGGCATCGCGTACGGTTATGCGATGGGTGGCGGCCACGTCAAGGAGATACGCGACGGCGTCGCCGGCGCGATCGATGATTTTGCCGAGCACCCCACCGAGTCGATCAGCTACGTCTCGGCGCACGACAACCGGACGCTTTGGGACAAGCTGACCCACTCGATCCCCAACGGCGACGACGCGACCAAGCGGGCGATGCACAAGCTCTCGCTGGGGATCGTCCTGACCTCGCAAGGCATCTCGTTCCTGCACGGCGGCAGCGACTTCGCACGCACCAAGCTGGGCAACCACAACTCCTACAACGCCGGCGACGAGGTCAATAAGTTTGATTGGCCAAGGAAAGCGGCCTACCGGGACGTGTTTGATTACACCAGCGGGCTGGTGCGGTTGCGTAAGGAGCACCCCGCGTTCCGGCTGCGGACACGCAAGCAGGTCCGAAACCACCTTTCGTTCCACGACGGCCCCGGGCCGATCTGGTACCAACTCGACGGCGGCGCAGTCGGCGATACATGGGACACGATCCTTGTCGCCTACAACGGCGAAGCCGAGCAGCGTTCGATCCACCTGCCCGAAGGCGCATGGAACATCGCGGTCGATCACGAACGCGCCGGTGTTGAAAAACTCGGTGAGGTGTCCGGCGAGCTTCAGCTCCCGCCCTACTCGATGGCTGTGCTTTACCGTGACTGATGATCCTGTGTTTGTGTTGGTCGCATCGATGGAGAGGTCTGAGTGAAATGTGAATCCATCCATGGGTGCGCGTGCTGGCTTGGGCGGTTAACCGTTCTAGCGCTGCCGCTGTGCATGTGTTCATGTACGGTGGCGGAAACGTCTCAGGACGAGATCAACACGACGGTCAGCCTGCTCGAGCTGGTCTCGCCGGCCGGGCATCAGTTCCAGTACACGCCCGGCGATGAACTGAACGGTGTGGAGCTTCGCACGGTCCACCTGGCGGGGTCGTTCAACGGCTGGTCACTCAATGCGTTGCCCATGGTGGATCACGGCGACGGGGTCTACCGCGCCACGGTCAAGCTGCCCGATGGCGTGCACTGGTACAAGTTCGTCGTCAACGGCGATATCTGGGTCAACGACCCGGCCAGCGATAAGGAGTTTGAACGGCCCGACGGGAACTACGGGGTGAACTCGGCGGTGTTGGTCGGGGTCGATGCGCGGGGATTGCCCGCGCCCAAGCCCAATCACATCGAACCGTCGGCGGTGATCCACGATCCTGATGATGTGCCGGACATGACGGTGGCGTCGGGCTCGCTGCTGAGGCTGAGTATCCGCGTGCAGGCCGGGGACGTGCAAAGTGTGTCCGTATTGATCGCCGATGCGCAGGGCGGTGATGACTGGAAACGGTTTGTGCTCGAGCCCTGCGGCGAGTCGGTGGGGCTGGAACGGTACGGCGCGCTGATCCAACTGACGGGCGAGCCCGTGCGATACCTGTTTGAGATATTGGACGGCGAGGTGACGCGGTATCAATCGGCGGATGGGCTGGTCGAGTCGATCGATCAGGCCAAGGCGTCGGCGTATGTCTGTGACATGCGCCCGGTGTTCGTGACCCCGGACTGGGCGAGGTCCGCGGTCTGGTATCAGGTATTCCCCGAGCGGTTCCGTAATGGTGATCCCGCCAACGACCCGCCGAACACGCTCCGCTGGCAGGCCGACTGGTGGTCGACGTTGCCGGGCGAGACCGGCGGCGAAGATGATTTCTACACCGGGGCGGGCCACGTCTGGGGCCGACGCTTCGGCGGGGATATCCAGGGGGTGCGCGAGGCGCTGCCCTACCTGCGCGAGCTTGGGGTCAACGCGATCTACTTCAACCCGGTCTTCGAGGGCCGCAGCGTCCATAAGTACGACACCAGCGACTTCAGGCACATCGACGACAACTTCGGCGCGCTGTCACCGCCCGGCGAACTCGACGGCGAGACGGACGACCCCGCGACCTGGCGCTGGTCCGCCAGCGACAAGGTGTTCCTGGATTTTATTCAGGAGGCGCACCGCCAGGGCTTCAAGGTCGTGATCGACGGCGTGTTTAACCACGTCGGCGAGGGGCACTACGCCTTCCAGGATGTCCTCCGTCACGGCCGCGACTCAGAGTACGCCGACTGGTTTGATATTTTTGATTGGGGCACCGGCGGCAGGCCCGGTCAACCCGGCGGGATACAGTGGCGCGGCTGGGATCACGACAACGGCCAGCTGCCACTCCTTAAAAAAGACCCCGTCCACGGGCTCGCCGAGGGCCCACGCGAACACATCTTCGCCATCACCCGGCGATGGATGGCGCCTGATGGCGATGTCAGCGCCGGGATCGACGGCTGGCGCCTCGATGTCGCGCCGGACATCCCCCACCCCTTCTGGATCGAGTGGCGCAGCCTCGTGAAGTCCATCAACCCTGAGGCCTATATCAACGGCGAGGTCTGGACCTGGGCCCAGCCCTGGCTCGAAGGCGACCAGTTCGACGGGGTCATGAACTACCAGTTCGCGATCCCCGCGCAGGACTTCTTTGTCGATGTGGATACAGCCACATCGCCCAGCGAGTTCTCGACGCTGTTGAACCAGCTCGTCTACGCATACCACCTGCAGTCGGCGCTGGTGATGCAGAACCTCTTCGACAGCCACGACACCGACCGGCTGGCGTCCATGTTCGTTAACCCGGACCTGGGGTACGACACCGGCAACCGCCTGCAGGACACCGGACCGGACTACAACCTCGACAAGCCCGACGCGCAGCAGCGCCAACGCATGAAGCAGGCGCTGGTCTGCCAGATGACGTTCGTCGGTGCGCCGATGATCTACTACGGCAGCGAGGCGGGGATGTGGAGCCCGGACGACCCGTCCAACCGGATGCCCATGACCTGGCGCGACAAGATGCCTTACGACAACCCCGACGTGGTCTTCGATCAGGACATGTTCGACTGGTATCAGCGGCTGATCGCGCTCCGCCGGGGGCTGCCCACCTTGCAGCACGGGTTCTTCAGGACGCTGATCGCGGATGACGATACCGGCGTGCTGGCTTACGCCCGGGACCTGGATAATCAGCATGTGTATGTCGTCATCAACCGCAGCGACCAGGCGCGGGAGGTCGAGATCGAGCTGGCGCAGGGGGACCACGGCGTTGCTATCATCGACTGGCTGGACCCGTCCCAGGCGGAGGTTTCGGTATCCGGGTTGGCTGAGGTTGCCCGTCGGCCCAGGCTGCGGGTGTTGGAGGGGGCGGGCCGGGTTTCGGGCCCGACGGTGAAGCTCGAGCTTGAGCCTTATGGATCTGCGGTGTTGTCAGACAAGGGGCAGATGCGATGACGGTATCTAAAGCAGCGCGTTGGTTACTGGCGCTGGCGGCGACGCTGGTGGTGCTGTGGTCGTTCTTTGACGTGGGGCTGCGCGCTTATCAGCGTTGGGATACGGCCCGCAAAGACACACGCACCGAGCTGACGATCCTGCACTGGGGCGACAACGCGGAGATCGAGATCGTGCAGACGCTGGTGGCGGCGTTCGAGGCCGAGCACCCCGAGATCAAGATCAACCGGATCCATGCGTCCGACTACGACACAAAGCTGAACACCATGTTTGCCGCGGGCAGCCCGCCGGACCTCTTCTACCTGCGCTACGAAGACCTGCCCAAGCTGTCGCGGATGGGCCTGCTCGGCGCGCTGGATGATCGGATCAAGGCGGACATCCAGGCGACGGGCGACGACTGGACCAGCGATTTTTATCCGATCCTGCTGGACGCCTATCAGTACGACGGCGAGTCGATCGGCAAAGGCCCGCAGTTCGGCATCCCCAAGGACTTCACGCCCTTGCTGATGTACGCGAACCTCGGCCTGTTCCAGCGCGCAGGTGTAGACGTGCCTTACGACGGCTGGACCTGGGACGAGTTCGACGACGCGATGAAGAAGATCAGCGCGTTGGAAGACCCCAACGGCAAGGTCTACGGCTCCGTGATCGCCAGCTGGCCCGGCGTGTTGTGGAACACGATCTGGGCGCACGGCGGAGACATCTTTGATGGGACAGACTTCAAGGACGTGAAACTCGACGAGCCGGGCGCGGTCGCCGGGCTGGAGCACATCCGGCGGATGCGCTTCGACGACAAGACCGCCTACAACGCATCGAGCGGCGACGCCCAGGGGCTCGGTGAGCAGGAGTTCTACACCGGACGCATCGGCGTCGTCGGGCCCATCGGCCGATGGCGGACCCCACGGTTCCGGGAGATCGATCAGTTCGAGTGGGACGTCGTGCCCTACCCGCACACGCCCGGGGTCAAGCAGTCCAGCGCGTTGGCGATGACCGCCTGGGCCATGTCATCCACCAGCGATCACCCGGACGAGTCGTACAAGCTGTTGAAGTTCCTCTGCGGCCCGGTGGGCCAGCGGCTGACCGCACGTTCCGGCCTGGCGGTGCCTTGTATCAAGTCGGTCGCCGAGTCGGAGGATTTTCTTCATCCCGGGCAGCGCCCCGCCAATGCACGCCTGTTCGTGGACCTCATCGAGATCAGCCGACTGGGCCAGATGCCCCCGGAGACCGAGTTCCAGCGGATCATGCAGGAGGAGATCGAGAAGTCCATCCGCCTGGATCAGCAGACACCCCTGGAGGCCGCGAAACGGGTGGAGTCGCGTTGGCTTGCCGAATTTGAATCCCCGTTGCGTGGCGAGGCTTACCCGACGATGCCTTGGCTGACGATCGTGGTGTGTGCCGGGGTGTTGCTGCTGCTGGTGGTTCTGGGGCTGTTCCTCTGGCTGCGTCGAGAGAAGCTCGGCGCGATCGACCGTGCGCAGGAGCGGGCGGGGTGGGTGTTTATCTCGCCCTGGATCGTGGGGTTCTTGTTGTTGACGTTCGGGCCGATGGGGCTGTCGCTGCTGCTGGCGATGTCGCGTTGGACGAGCATGCAGCCGTTGGGCGAGGCGGAGTTTGTCGGCCTGGGCAACTTCGGCCACATGATCAACTACGACGCGAGCTTCATGAAGAGCGTGTGGGTCACGACCTACTACGCCCTCCTGGCGGTGCCGTTCGGGCAGGTGCTGGCGTTGCTGGTGGCGGTGCTGATGAACCAGAAGGTCAAGGGGATCGCGTTCTACCGGACGGTGTTCTTCGTGCCTTCGGTGGTATCGGGCGTCGCGCTGGCGACCCTGTGGGTGATGATGTTCGACAACAACCGCGGGATTATCAACCGCGTGCTGAACACGGTGATGCAGCCGCTGGGCATGAGCGCGCCGGACTGGTTCGGCGTGGATGCGGAGCTGTTCGCGATCCCCGCCTATGTGGTGATGGCGTTGTGGGGCGTGGGCGCGGGGATGGTGATTTATCTTGCGGGCCTCAAGGGCATCGCCGAGTCGCTGTATGAGGCGGCGCGGATCGACGGGGCCGGGCGCGTGCGTGCGTTCTTCAGTGTGACGCTGCCGCAGCTCTCGCCTTTGATCTTCTTCAACCTGGTGATGGGGATCATCGGCTCGTTCCAGGTGTTCACACAGGTGTATGTCATGACCAACGGCGGGCCGGGCAACGCGACGCTGGTCTATGTGTTGAAGCTGTACCGCGAGGCCTTCGAGTACCACAAGATGGGCTACGCATCCGCGATGGCGTGGGTGCTGTTCATCGTGCTGCTGATCCTCACCGGCATTGTGGTCAAGTCCAGCAAGAGCTGGGTGCATTACGAGGGGCTTAAATAATGAGCGATCAAAGCCCCGTACAACCATCGAGTGTGATCCACCGCCCGTCTAAGAACCGGCTCGACGGCCACGCGGTGCTGGTCTATTCGCTGCTGTTCTTCGGTGCGTTCCTGCTGTTGATTCCGTTCTACTGGATGCTCAGCAACAGCCTGAAGACCGAGGCCGAGGCGCAGAAGATCCCGCCGACGCTGCTGCCGATGGCGTCCTACGTGGACATCGAGGGCGAGGCGTTGGAGGTCTCGCTGGGCGAGAAGGACGAATCGGCCGGGACGGTGCGCGTGACGGTCAAGGCCGGCGACGAGCACCCACGCACCGGCGAGGAACACGTCGTCGCAGAATCCGACATCCAACGCCGACTCACCCCGCGCTGGGAGAACTACCCCAAGTCGCTGAAGCGCATGGACTTCATGTCGGCGCTGGCGAATACAACCGTCATCACCGTCCTGTGTGTGATCGGGCAGATCCTGTCCTCAAGCCTGGTCGGCTTCGGCTTCGCACGTTTTAGATTCCGCGGGCGGAACTTCCTGTTCATGCTGATGCTGTCGACGATGATGCTCCCGCCGCAGGTGAGCATGATCCCGCTGTTTATCCTGTTCCGTCATCTGGGGATGATCGACACGATCTGGCCGCTGGTGATCCCGATGTGGCTGGGCTCGCCGTTCTACGTGTTCATGTTCCGCCAGTTCTTCACGCAGGTGCCCGAGGAGCTGGTCGAGGCCGCTCGCATCGACGGCGCCACCAACACGATGATCTATTGGCGTCTGATGCTGCCGCTCAGTGGCCCGGTGATCGCGATCGTGGCGATCTACACGTTCATGTTCGTGTGGAACGACTTCCTGGGCCCACTGATCTACCTGAACAGCCCGGAACAGCGGACCCTGACACTCGCGCTGAACGCCTTCAACGGCAACTACGGCGTGAGCGACGTGCAACTGCTCATGGCCGCCAGCTTTGTCACGATGCTGCCCTGCATCCTGCTGTTCTTCGCCGCCCAACGCTACTTCGTCCAGAGCACCGCCGCGAGCGGGCTCAAGGGCTAAGGGCGGGGGAAAACTCTTTACTTTAAAGGGGTTAATCCGTACCATCATTATGCGGAAACGCATTGGAGAGCGGATGCTTAAGCATAAGACGTTTGTCAATTGGCTGAGCCTGAGCCTGAGCCTGGTGCTCCCGGCCCTGTTGTTGTTGGTTGAGTCGCAGCAGCTTTGCGCGGCAACGCCCAAGACGTTGACCGGACGTCAGGCCGCGCGGCACGTGTTGGATCGGCTTGGGTTTGGGCCCAGGCCCGGCGAGGTCGACGGCGTCACGGAGATGGGCTGGGAGGCCTGGGTCCGTCAGCAGTTGAACCCGCGCGAGATCAATAACGAAAAGCTGAATAATTACGTGCTTGAACACTTCCCATCGCTGACGATGACGATGGATCAGGTGTTTTATACCTACCGTCCGCCGTATGAGAACGACCCGCCGACCCAGGAAGAAATTAAGAAGCGCAACACGCTGCGTTACGACCTGAATAAAGAACTGACCGGCTCAGTGATCTACCGGGCGGTGTACAGCGAGCGGCGGTTCGAGGAGGTGATGGCCGAGTTCTGGCGGAACCACTTCAACGTCGACCAGGGCAAGGACGAGGTCCAGTACCTGGCGGCGCACTACGAGCAGACGGTGATCCGCAAGCACATGTTCGGGGACTTCTCCGACATGCTGCTGGCGTCGGCGCGTCACCCGGCGATGCTGATCTACCTCGACAACGATGTCAGCCAGAAGCCCCTGAGTGATCGGGAGCAACGGATGCTGGTGCGTTTCGAAAACAAGAAGTACCAGCCCCGACGGGTGGCGGCGTTGGGCCGGCAGCGCGGGCTGAATGAGAATTACGCGCGCGAGCTGATGGAGCTGCACACGCTGGGCGTCGCCAACGAGAACCGTAAGGGCGGTTACTCCCAGCGGGACGTGACCGAGTTGGCGCGTTTGCTGACCGGGTGGACGGCCGGCCGATCGGGCGACTCGATGATGAATAGCGGTGACGGCTACGGCTTCCGCTTCCGCGAGAGCGTCCACGATGACGATCCCAAGCGCGTCCTGGGCATGTCATTCCGGGGCAACGAGGGCGAGGCCGGCGGAATCCGGTTTATTAAATCGCTGGGGGCGCATGAGCAGACCGCGAGGTTTATTTCATGGAAGCTGTGCCGATACCTGGTCTGCGACGATCCCCCGACGGAGCTGGTCGACGAGGTGACCGAGGTGTTCGTCGATAGCAAGGGCGACCTGTCAGAGGTTTATGAAGCCATTATCTTCAGTGACGCGTTTATGGACGCCGCCAATTACCGGGCGAAGTTCCGCACGCCGTTCGAATTTGTGGTGGCGTCGTTGCGTGCAACGGACGCGCAGGTCACCAGCTTCGGCGGGACGCGCGAGTCGCTGCGTCGGATGGGTCAGCCGGTGTATCGCTGTGTCGACCCGACCGGCTACAGCGACACCGCGGAGGCCTGGCTGGACCCGGGCGTGTTGGTGTACCGGTGGGACTTCGCGCTTCGTTTGGCACAAGGGAAAGTCGGCGGCGTGAAGGTGCCCGGCTCCTTCTGGAAGGGGTTGCCCAAGGACGACCCGGCCGGCTTGAAGCGGGCGCTGGCGGAGGCGTTGCTGGCCGAGGGGGTAGACACCGAGGGCTGGGACGCGGTCGAGGCGGCACTGGGCAATAAGCCCGAGGCGAAGCAGGCGGCGGGATTGGTCCTGGGCTCGCCGATGTTTCAGGAACAGTAAGGCGCATGGATCTTCCTCTTGCTTCGCGCTCTTCGCGCCTTCGCGGTTACTTAAGGTAGATTGATGTCCACAGAAAGGCGGCATGAGATGGCGACGACTCGGCGAGAGTTCATAAAGCAGACCGGCACGATCGCGCTGGGCGCGGCCGGGGTCGGTGCGCTTGGGCCCAGGACCGTGTTTGGTGCGCCGGGCGGCGCGTCGGCCGGGAAGCCGACGGTGGTCGTGCTGTACCTGCGGGGCGGGTCGGACCCGTTGAGCGCGTTGATCCCTTACGGGGACCGGACCTACTACAACCTTAGGCCGACGATCGCGGTGCCCGGCCCGAACGGGGAGAACGCGCGATCCAGTGTGATCGCGTTGAATGACTACTTCGGCTTCCACCCGTCGATGGCGGGGCTGGCCCGGCTTTATAAGCGGAAGCTGATGGCCCCGATCGTCAACGCCGGGTCCACCCACCCGACACGTAGCCACTTCGATGCCCAGGACTTCATGGAGCGCGCCGCGCCGGGGGTCAAGTCGGTGACGGAGGGCTGGCTGAACCGCTATCTATACATGACCAAGACCGGCGACGACTCGGACCTCCGGGCGGTCTCGTTCCAGCCCGTGTTGCCCAGGTCGTTACGCGGCCAGTACCCGGCGCTCGCGGTCCCGGACAAGAACGCGCAGTCGGCGGCGTCGGTGTTCGCCGGGCTCTACGGCTGTGACGACGCCAAGCAGACGGCGAAGTCGCAGGAAGGATCGAACGCAGCTAAGCCGACGACGGAAGAAACCCCCGACAAGGCGTCCGGCCGTGGTCGGATCATCGAGGCCGGCGCACAGGGCATCGCCCGGCTTGGCAAACTCAACGAAGTGCTCAACGACGGCAAGCTCAACCCGACCGTGAAGTACCCCAAGACCACGCTCGGCGGCCAGTTCCGTGACATCGCCAAGCTGATCAAGGCGGACGCCGGCCTCGAGGTTGCGGCGATCGACTACAACGGCTGGGACCACCACGCGATGCAGGGCGCGAGCTACGGCGTGTTTGGCGAGATGATGGGGAACGTGTCGAACACGATCGAGGCGTTTGTGGACGACCTTGGGCCTAAGATCGACCGCACGGTCGTATTGACGATGAGCGAGTTCGGCCGAACCGCGCGCGAGAACGGCAACAGCGGGTCGGACCACGGCCACGGCGGATACATGCTCGCGGTCGGCGGGCCGGTCAACGGCGGGCGGTTCTACGGCAAGTGGACCGGCCTCTCCAGCCGATCGTTGTACGAAGGACGCGACATGCCGGTGCACACGGACTTCCGCGATGTCTTCGCGGAAGTGCTCGCCGGGCTATACGGCTTCCAGGCCGACGATCACCAGTTCTTCCCCGAGTACGACGCCAACGACAAGCCGATGGGCCTGATCAAGGTGTGAGCACGCCCGTAAAATTAACCGCAAACTAATAATTACAAAACACTTACACTTGCATCTCTTGTGAGTTATCGGGTGTGTGTAATGCCTGGGGGGTTGACCCGACGGTTGAAAGGCGGACACTGGTAGGGGTAACGCCCCACCACTTCTACGCTGGGGCCTTGATCGATCTTGGGCACTTCTAGATTGGTGGGACAACTTATGAGCACGACGGAACAAGGCGCAAAGGGAACGAAGTTTTCAATGGCACGCCTGATGCTAACTATCCTGATCGTCATCCTGTTTGCCGTGGTGGCGTATCAGTACGGCCTGCAGCAGGTGCCCAAGAACGACCCGATGCGCACGACCAAGATCTTCGGGCTGGATAAAGCCAAGCCCATGCTCCTGGCAGACATCTACACCGACGCGGACGGCGACAGTGTGGCCGACGCGCCGGCCGAGGCCGACCGCTGGGTCGACCCGCAGGCGATCCTGTTTTCATATGTCGCGGCCCCGAACGCCGAGTCCTATGAGAAGACCTGGAAGCCGTTGGTGGACCACCTCTCCGCGGTGACGGGTAAGCCCGTGCAGTACGTGCGGTACGAGTCGGCGCGTGACCAGCTCCTGGCGATGCGCGAAGGCCGGCTGCACGTCACGGCCGTCAACACCGGCAACGTGCCCGAGGCGGTGAACCTCTACGGCTTCGTGCCGGTGGCCTCCCCCGCCGACGCCGAAGGGAATCACGGCTACACGATGAACATCATTGTCCCCAAGGGCAGCGCGATCAAGACCCCCACCGACCTCAAGGGCGGGAATATCGCCTTCACCGATCCCGGATCGAACTCGGGATGCAAAGCACCGATGGTCTTGCTGGGCGACTTCAGCCTGGCGCCCGACCAGGACTACCACTTCGTGTTCTCACGCGGGCACGAGCAGTCGATCGCGGGGGTCGCGTCCGGGAATTATCCGGCGGCCGCCACCGCCAGCGACATGCTGGCACGCGCTCTGGCCCGGGGTGATATCGAAAAAGACAGCGTCGCCACCATCTACGAGTCGGAACGCTTCCCCTCCGCCGCGATCGGTTATATCTACAACCTCAAGCCCGATCTGGCGGACAAGGTTCGTGAAGCCCTGTTGAGCTTTAAAGTCACAGACAGCGAAGACACCAAGGCCCTGCTGGCGGAGGGTGTCGCGGGCTTTGCGCCGGTGTCTTACAAAGACGACTGGGCGCTGGTCCGCCGGATCGACTCGAATGTATCATCCGCGAACTAAGCGCCCTTGATGCCCCCCCCGGCCCTCTACCCGGCCCGCTTGGGTGGCTGGGGCGGTTTGCGTCATTGCCTGCCACGCCATTCTCTGTCACCCCCGCGCAGGCGGGGGCCAGTTGAAAACCATGCTGGATGCCTGTCTTAGCGGGTATGACGAAAAGTCATTCCACAAGACGCGCCAGCCTGGGAATCATGCGGCGCGGGGATCAACCGTTGACGACTTCGCTGACCGTCGGACAGGTGCACTGCAGGTTGCGGTCGCCGTAGGGGTTGTCCACCCGGCCGACAGGCGGCCAGTACTTGTTTTCGCGCAGGCGTGGCTCGGGGTACGCCGCCAGGCTGCGCGGGTAGGTGTGGGGCCAGTGGTCGTCGCTCACGGCGGCCGCGGTGTGCGGCGCGTGCTTCAACGGGTTGTCGTCTTTATCTAAATCACCGGACTCGATGCGTGCGATCTCGTTACGGATGTGGATCAGCGCGTCACACAGCCGGTCGAGCTCGGCCTTGGACTCGCTCTCGGTCGGCTCTATCATCAGCGTGCCGGCGACGGGCCAACTCATCGTCGGGCTGTGGAACCCGAAGTCCATCAGTCGCTTGGCGATATCCTCGACACGCACGCCGGCCGACTTCTCGAACGGCCGACAGTCGATGATGAACTCGTGCGCGACTCGGTTTTGGTTGCCGGTGTACAGGATGTTGTAATGGCCGGATAGCCGGGCGGCCATGTAGTTAGCGTTGAGGATGGCGGCCTCGGTCGCGTGCTTCAGGCCGTCGGCGCCCATCATGGCGATGTACATCCACGAGATCGGCAGGATCGACGCGCTGCCATAATGCGCGGCGCTGACGGGGTGCTCACCTGTGATCGGGTCGCCAGGGAGGAACGGCGCAAGCGCGTCGTTGCAGGCGATCGGCCCCACGCCCGGACCGCCCCCGCCGTGGGGGATGCAGAAGGTCTTGTGCAGGTTCAGGTGGCAGACGTCTGCGCCGATGTCGCCGGGGCTGCACAGACCGACCTGCGCGTTCATGTTCGCACCATCCATGTAAACCATCCCGCCGTGGTCGTGGATGGTCTGGCAGACCGCTTTGATGGTGGTCTCGAAGACGCCGTGGGTCGAGGGGTACGTCACCATCAGCGCCGCGAGTTTGTCTTTGTGTTGCCCGGCCTTGGCGAGCAGGTCATCGGTGTCGATGTCGCCGTTGTTCTTGCAGGCGACCGGCACGACGCGCATCCCGGCGATGACCGCCGACGCGGGGTTCGTGCCGTGGGCGCTGACCGGGATCAGGCAGACATCGCGCTGCGTGTCGCCGCGCGACTCGTGGTACCGCCTGATCGCCAACAGCCCGGCGTACTCGCCCTGCGACCCGGCGTTGGGCTGCAAAGACACCGCGGCGAAGCCGGTGATCTCCGCGAGCCAGTTTTCCAGATCGGCGAACAGTTGTTGATAGCCCGCCGTCTGCTCGGCCGGTGCGTAAGGATGCATCTGCGCAAACCCCGGCCAGGAGATCGGCAGCATCTCGCTGGCGGCGTTGAGCTTCATCGTGCACGAGCCCAGCGGGATCATGCTGTTGGCCAGCGTGATGTCCTTGCTCGCCAGCCGCGTGGTGTAACGCAGGAACTCGTGCTCGCTGTGGTATTGATTGAATACGGGGTGGGTCAGGATCGTATCGGCCCGGGCGAATGATGCCGGGATCAACGGGGCGGCGTCGGGGGTGGCCGCGTTGGTGATGCCGAAGGCGGCGAGCAGGTCGGCTACATCGTCGTCACGAGTAGTTTCATCCACGGTGATGCAGAGGGCCTGATCGTTCAGCTTCCGGAGATTGATGCCTTGTGTGGCGGCCTTGGCAATGACGGCATCGACGTTGTCCAACTCGACACACACGGTGTCGAAGGACGGGGCTTCACCGACATGGACCCCGCCTTGTTTCAGGGCGTCGGCTATCCGCTGGGCTTGCTGCCGGACCTGGTTGGCGATGCCCTTGAGGCCTTCCGGCCCATGGTAGACGGCATACATCCCGGCGACGACGGCGAGCAGGACCTGGGCGGTGCAGATGTTGCTGGTGGCGCGGTCGCGCTTGATGTGTTGCTCGCGCGTCTGGATGGCGAGCCGGTAGGCGGGGTTGCCGTGGGCATCTTTAGAGACGCCGACGATCCGGCCGGGCATCTTGCGGGCGTGTTTCTCGTGGGTGGACATGTACGCGGCGTGTGGCCCGCCGAACCCCATCGGGACGCCGAACCGCTGCGTGCTCCCGACCGCGATGTCGGCCCCCCACTGCCCCGGCGGCTTGAGCAGCACCAGCGCCAGGATGTCGCAGGCCGCAACCAACAGCCCCCCCGCTTCATGGGTCTGGTCAGCGAGCGCCGCGTAGTCCTCGATCCGGCCGTCGGTCGTCGGGTACTGCACCAGCACACCGCAGGCATCGGTCAGGCCAGCGGGCGTCTGCCCGTCGGCTGGCGTAAACACCTGAACGTCGATCCCCATCGTGTTCGCGCGCGTCTTCACGACCGCGATCGTCTGCGGGTGGCAGTCGCCGGCAACCAGGAAGATTTTCTTCTTCTGACGCGCGATCGAGTAGCACATCGCCATCGCCTCGGCGGCGGCGGTGGCTTCATCCAGCAGCGACCCGTTCGCCAACGGCAACCCGGTGAGGTCCGCGACCATCGTCTGGAAATTCAGGATCGCTTCCAGCCTGCCCTGGCTGATCTCCGCCTGGTACGGCGTGTAGGCGGTATACCACAGCGGGTTCTCCAGAATATTCCGGAGGATCGGCGCGGGCGTGATCGTGCCGTGATACCCCATCCCGATCATCGAGCGGGCGACCGTGTTCTGGTTGGCGGTTTCTTTCAGGCGGTTGAGGGTGTCGTGTTCGCTCTGCGGCGTGCTGAGGCTCAGCGGTTGCTTGAGCCGGATGTCGGCGGGAACCGTCTGGTCAATCAACTCGTCCAGGGACGCGCAGCCGATCAGCGCGAGCATGTCGGGGAGGTCCTGGCTTGTTGGGCCGACGTGTCGCCGGGCGAAGGGCGCGTCGGGCGTGTGATGATCGGTATTGGCGGGCGTGGGGCTCATGGGCGTCATGGTGGGGCTCATGGAGGAGGCTGCCTTGATCGGGGGGTGTTTTGGATTGCTTATGGGGCAGTCTAGGTCGGGCGGGGGCTGCGGGCAATGGGTCGATTATGTGTTCGGATGGGCGCGGCTAATAAGCGGATCAGTTTCAACCATCAACAGGCTTGGCGGGCGTATCCAGGATGAGTTGATACAGGCAGAGGTCCAGCCACCGATCGAACTTGAACCCGACCTGCGGGAGCGTGCCGACGCAGCGGAACCCCAGGCTCACATGCAGGCGGATGCTTGCGGTGTTCTGTGAATCGATCCCGCCGATCATCGTATGGTAGTCCTGGGCTTTGGCGCGCGTGATGAGTTCCTCCAGCAGGCGTCGGCCGACCCCCCTGCCGCGGAACGGCTCGGCGACGTGCAGCGAATGCTCGACCGTGTATTTGTACGCGGGCCAGGGCCGGAAAGGGCCGTAGCTGGCGAAGCCCATCAGTTCGTCGGCATCAGAAATCGCACCCAAGACCGGGTAGCCGCCCTGCCGTTTGGACTCAAACCAGGCCCGCACCGTTTCGGCCGACCGCGGCTGGTATTCGTATATGGCGGTAGCGGTGGCGATCACATCGTTGAAGATGCTCTGGATGGCGCCCGCGTGTTGTTCTTCGCAATCGATCACCCGCATGGCAAGAGGATAGCCCGCGGAACCCATGGAGGCTATGCGGGCTTTCCGCCGCGCTGGGCGCGCGTTAAGCTGACCCCATGTCACAAATCAACGCAAAACTGTCCCGGGTCTTTCAGCAGATGGCGGACGTGCTGGAGGTGCTGGGGGCGAACCGGTTCAAGGTGATCGCCTTCCAGAAGGCGGCGCGAGTGCTCGGCGAGCTGACCGACGACGTCGCGGGGATGGACAGTAAGCAGCTCCGCGCGATCGAAGGGATCGGCAAAGGCATGGCCGACCGCATCGAAGAATTCGTCCAGACCGGCGGGCTGCCCGAGGCGATCGAGCTTTTCGACAAGGTCCCGGCGGGCGTGGTGAAGATGCTGGACATCCCCGGGCTTGGGCCGAAGACAGTATCCATCCTCTGGCGGGACGCGGGGCTGAACGACATGGCTCAGCTCACCGCCGCGTTGGAGACCGGCGAACTGGAAGCATTGCCCGGCTTCGGCAAGAAGAAGATCGAGAACATCAAGAAGAACCTAGCCTTTGCCGTGCAGGCCGGCAAGCGTGCGAAGCTTGGGCAGGCGATGCCGCTGGCGCTCTGGTTTGTCGAACAACTCAAGCAGCTCAAGCAGGTCAAGCAGATTCAATACGCCGGGAGTTTGCGTCGGGGCAAAGAAACCATCGGCGATCTGGACCTGCTCGTTGCGGCCAATGAGAAAGACGCCGGCGCAATCATGGACGCGTTCGTCGGCCTGGATCTTGTGGCGGACGTCATTGCCAAGGGCGAAACAAAAAGCTCTATCCGTACGAACGAAGAGTCCGGCGAAATCCAGGTGGACCTGCGCGTCGTGCCCGCCGCGAGCTACGGGGCGGCGCTGATGTATTTCACCGGCAGCAAGGAACACAACGTCAAGCTGCGCGAGCGGGCGATCTCGATGGGCATGAAGCTCAACGAGTGGGGGTTGACGAAATCAGATAGCGACAAGGTCGTCGCCGGCAAGACCGAGCAGGACGTGTTCAAGGCACTGAAACTTTCGTGGGTGCCCCCGGAGTTGCGAGAAGACCGGGGCGAGGTGGCGATGGCCGAGTCATCTCACAAAGCCGGTGATGCCATCGCCGGTCCCCTGCTGATCGAGCTATCCGACATCCGCGCCGAGTTACACACACACACGACCGCCAGCGACGGCACGTGGTCCATCGAAGAACTCGCGACCGCCGCGGCCGAGCGCGGCTTCCACACCGTCGCCATCACCGACCACTCCAAGGGGCAGGTGCAGGCCAACGGCCTGAGTAATGAGCGCCTGGAGAAACACATCGCCGAGATCCGCAAGGTCGCCGCGAAACTCAAAGACACCATCACCGTGCTGGCCGGCAGCGAGGTCGACATCCTCGTCGACGGGAAGCTCGATTACCCCGACAGCCTGCTGAAAGAGCTGGACGTCGTGGTCGCATCACCGCACGCCGCGCTCTCGCAGGAACCGGCGAAGTGCACCAAGCGGTTTCTTAAAGCCATGGAGAACCCCTACGTCACGATCATGGGCCACCCGACCGGCCGACTCGTGGGTCGGCGCGAGGGGTTGAGCCCGGACATGCCCGCGCTGTTCAAGGCCGCCGCCGAGCGCGGCGTCGCGATGGAGATCAACGCCAACCACTGGCGGCTGGACCTGCGCGACACCCACGCCAAGGCCGCCATCGCCGCAGGCGTCAAGCTCGCCATTAACACCGACGCCCATGGCCCAGCCGACATGGACCAACTCCAATACGGCATCCTCACCGCACGACGCGCCGGCGCAACGAAAAAAGACGTCGTCAACTGCATGACCAAACCCTCGCTGGCGAAGTGGTTGAAATCGACACGATCCTGATTCATCACCACGAGTATCGCATTTATTCGTCAATAACCATTGCTGTGGGTGATTGGGTTTGTTAGCATCTGTGTAGGCCTACTGGGGGTTCCGGCAGGCATATCGCAATAATAATGTTGCTTATCGCGAATGCGGCGGGCGACGGAGGGAGAGAAGAGATGCGCTTACCTTATGTTTGTGTGGCGGTAGTGGGTTTGTTATTGACGATCTCGCCGGGATCGGCTCTCGCTGGGCCTTGGTACGAACAGGCAGTACTGGAATATGTTCCTCAGACCAGCCCTGCGGGCACGTTTGGCGACTTGAATTTCGGCGATGGAAAATCGATCAGCATCTATGGCGACAGGATTGCGGTCGGCTCGCCCAATGCAGAATTGTATGACGGTATCGGGTACGTCTATTTGTACTCGCGTTCTTTAGCGGGGCAGTGGTCGCAAACACTGAGTATCAACGAGGGAGCGGATCGACCACATTTTGGCCGATCGGTGGCCTTGTCTGAAGACTATCTGGCGGTCGGTGACGGGTTCCACACCACCGCAATTGAGGGCCGGGTTACGATGTACCGCCTTAATGATGACACGACTGATCACATCAAAATGTTTCTTCCCGGTGGTGGGGTGGTCCCGCACAACGGCGATTACGGCACGAGTGTTGATCTTGCTGGCGCGACACTTGTTAGCGGATACTTTGAGAGGAACGGGGCCTTGATTTACGAACAAGAGGTTCTCTGGGAAGACCCGCTCATTGAACAGTGGCCTGCCACGCGATATTTACAGGGGGAAGGTAATACGCGGGGGGGCCGGTTTGGTACGGTCGTTGCCACGAATGGTGGCGCGGTAGCAATTGCTAATAAACCAAGGCCAGGGGCCAGCAATCTCTCGGGCAGCGTCTATTTGTCTGAATTAACCTCGAATGGTCAGTGGTCTGAGCTTGTAGAGCTTACCGCTCCCGCGCCGCTTGACAACGACCATTATGGACGAAGCTTGTCCATGGACGGTAATTACCTGGTTGTGGGTGCGTACGGACATGGTCCAAGAGGAAATAATACGGGGGCGGTATACATTTACGAACGAAGCGCAGCCGGTGAATGGGGCTTGGTGGCAGATCTGGTCCCCTCAGATCCGGGCCAGCTGAGCTTCGGTGCCTCTGTAGCAATTTCGGGAGATCACGTGATCGTCGGTGCGACATCATCCGCATATATCTATGAGCGCGACAACACCGGTAACTGGGTTGAGATTCAGAAGTTTGATAATCCGACGGTGGGTGACACAGTGTTTGGCCGTGAAGTGGATATTGACGGCGACACCGCCATTGTTTTAGCAAATCAACAGCTCTATGTTTACACAGTTCCGGAGCCATCGACGAGCGTAATCTTGTTGGGTGGGGCGTTGGTTAGCGCATTGAATCTCTGGAGACGACAGCCTGCCGGTGGGATCTCGCGGTCAACACGACACCTGCGATATAGTTGAAATCGCCGCGGGCCTGCCTTGATTCAACCCGCGTTTACGCGCTGCGTCGCGACCGATTCGGCGAGCTTGGCGTAGTCTTTCGCGCCGTGACAGTCCGGGGCGTAGTCGAAGATGCTTTGGCCGAAGCTGGGGGACTCGGCGAGCTTGATGTTTCGACGGATCGGCGGGTTGTAGACCACCGCGTCGGACCAGG
>CBDUNP010000003.1:0-29753 GCA_965368605.1 uncultured bacterium
TCGGCGGCACAGGACGTGGGGATGTTCGAGGAGCGATACTTCTTCGGGAAGACCGACGGGGAGTTCGCTTATCGGATCACGCTTGGGGGTTGGCACATCATCGAGCCGGCCACAACGCAGGTGCTGCACCACTACCACCAGCGCGGAAACACATACTACATGCATCAGGTGCGTAACCGCTGGCACTTTATGCTCAAGGATTATCAGCTAAGGACACTGCTGGCGGTGCTGCCGGTGCTTTTCGTACACGAGCCGGCATTGTTCCTGTTGCTGTTGATCAAGGGCCGGGCCGGGGATTACTTCCGGGCATTGGCTTCGTTGTTTGTGTTGCTGCCGAGCCTGCCGGCGGATCGTCGGCGGGTGGCGCGTGCCCGGCGTGTCCACGACTGGCAAGTCCTGCGTGGCGACAAGCTGGTGATCCCCGGCGACGTCAAGCGCGGGGCGCTGGGCGGACTGATCTCACTATACAGCGCTGCAATTGGCATCTACTGGCGTGTTGCGTGTGGTGTATTAAAACTCGTCAGTGGAAGGTCCGAAGGGCCGGGGATCCCTGCGGAAGGCGAGGCCGAGTCGGTGGGTCGTGAGAACCAGCAGGAGCCGGGGGCGGGTTCGCAAAACAATGCGGCGTAATACTAAGTCGGGGGCACAGCCTGCCGCTTAACTCTCTTTTGAGTTGCGGTATCTGTATACAGGGTTGCTTCAGTCTAAGCCCCGGCAGTCAATATACACAGAGTCACAAAGATCAGGCCTTGTCGGCTTTGCGGTCGCGCAGGGTCTTGGCGGGCACGCCGCCGACGATGTGGTACGCGTTGACAGATTTGTTGACGACCGAACCCGCCGCGGCGACCGAGTCTCTGCCGAAGGTGACGCCATCGAGCACGGTGACGTTGGCGCCCAGCCAGCAGTGCTCCTTGATGTCGATCCCTCCTTTCTCGATCAACGGCTGATCGAGGATCGGGATATCCGTGCGGTCCAGCCCGTGGTTCCCGCCGGCGATGAGGTAGCAGTGCCCGGCAATCAGGACGTTCTCGCCGATGCTCAATAGCGTCTCGCTGATGAGCGTGCAGTTGACGGAGATATTGACTTTGTCAGCGAGCCGGATGGCCCCGCCCTTGCAGCTGAGGATACTGTTACGCCCAACGATAGAGCCCGAGCCGATCTCGATGGTGATATCGGATTCACCCTTGCCGTCGAGGACGGCGTTGTCGTCGATGATGACGTTGTCGCCGAACCTGATCCGGTGCGGATGACGGATCGTGACGTTCCGGCCGAAGACAACCTTCCGCCCGCACGAGGCGAACATGTGGCGGTAGATTTTCTGCCGCAGCACCAAGCCCAGCGCCCCGGGCAGTGAACCGAACATCCCGAGGATCAACTCGTACTTCAGCAGCGCGAACAGCGACGGTTTGCCGACGGTCAGTGCCATGTATTTCTTCAGCGCCGAGCCTTCGGTGTCCTTCATCATCCGGCGGACTTCGGAGTCGGCATCAACGACACTGACCTTCCCGGCCATGTCAGCGGAGGGGCGGTGTGTCTGGTCCGTGTCGGTGGTTGGAGCGGTGTCGGGCAAAGGGTGGATCCTTTGAGTATGACCGTATCAGGCCCATCGTGTGGCGGATATCCAAACGGCTTATATCGTCATCGGTCTTAAGCGGTGTTTAGTTAATCGGCGGGACGGCAGCCGGTTTTGCTTTCTCAACGGGTGGGGCGGCTTGTTTGTTCGTCATATCCACACGCACGATCCTGGGGTCGATCCGCTCCAGAGTCAGGTTCAACGGCAGGCGTATCTGCCGGTCGGTGATGGCGATCGCGTTGATGCCGGCGTTCGTCTCGGCCAGGTCGATGGAGATCTTCAGAGAGCCGGGCTCCAGGAAGCGGAAGTTTCGATCCAGCCCGGAGAGCGTGACGCGGGCCTCGGTCGGTGGCTGGTCCTGCATGACATGGTGGGCGGGCAGCCCGCGGTACTCAATCGGGACGATGTAGGTGCGCCGGATCGTATCGGGGTTGTAGGCCAGCACGAACCACGCGACAAGGGTCAGCGAGATCGCCAGCAGCTTCAGCCACCCGTTGCGGAGCAGGATGTTTTTGAGCCCGCCGGATTGTTCGATCGGGAAGCGGGATATCAGGAACGACTCGATGTGTTGTTTGAGTACCGAGGGCGAGTCGACCGCCAGGAGTTTTTCGGTTTCGGCGACGCTGACGGTGCCGCGTTCTTCCGAGACCACGATGGCCAAGGCGTCGGAACACTCGGCGAGCCCCAGAGCGGCGCTGTGCCGTGTGCCTCGGCCGTCGATCACTTGGTGGTTCTTTGAGATCGGCAGGTGCGTTGCGAACTTCTCGATCCGGCCCTGGTGGATCACGACCGCGCCGTCATGCCCGGGCGAGCTTGAATCGAAGATGCTGAACAGCAGCGGCTGACTGAGGTGCCCCCCCAGCGCGACCCCGCCATCAATATGACGGTCCAGCGGTTCGGACCCCTCCAGCACGATCAGGGCACCGGTCTTGGAGCCCGCGAGGGTGAAGGTCGCTTCGACCAGTGCATCGACATCGAACGGGAGCTGCGCAGACACCTGCCTGAACCCCCCGAGCCAGCGTACGCCAGCGATCCGCTCGAACATGCGGCGCAGGTCTTCCTGGAAGATCACGACGATGATGATGACCAGGACCGCGAAGCCGGCCTGCAGCACGAGCGATACGAGGACCATGTCAAAGGCGCGGGACAGGAAGTAGATGACGAGCACGACCGTGACGCCGATCAGTACACGCCGCGAAGCGGTCTCCTTGGACCAGATCAGGCCCCAGTAGACGATCGCGGACATCAGCAGGATATCGACGACGTCCACGACGCGGAAGTGTGACCTGATCTCATCGAGGAATGAAATGATGGTTTCCATGGTCGGCATGATACCCGTGGCGGCCTGTTTTTACAGGATCATCGGCTTGAACAGGACCGCGAACCCGAGGAACGCTGCGAAGCCGACGATGTCGGTCACGGTGGTCAGGAAGATCGAGGCCGACTGCGCGGGGTCGCGGCCCATCGCCTGGAGCGCCAGGGGGATCAGCGCTCCGGATAAAGCCGCGGCGACCATGTTGATAACCATCGCCAGGCCGATCACCAGCGCCAAGCCCGAGCTGGGCGTGACCGCATCACCCTCGAGCAGGCGCCACACTAAGACGCATATGGATGTGACGACCGCGATACCGATGCCATTAAACAGCCCGCCCATCGCTTCCTTGAAGATGACACGCTTCTTCATGCCCGGCATGATTTCGCGCAGGGACAGGCCCCGCATGACCACGGCCAAGGACTGCGACCCGGTGTTGCCGCCCTGGCCCGCGACCACGGGGAGGAGCACCGCGAGCGCCGCCATCTGTGCGATGATGCCCTCGAACAGGCCGATCACCGCCGCGGCCATGAACGCGGTCAGCAGATTCACAAACAGCCAGGGCAGGCGCGACTTCACCACGGTCGAGACCGGCGACAAGGCCCGCTCGTTCGCACCGGCACCTACAAACTTTTGCAGGTCCTCAAAGGCTTCCTGCTCGGCGGACTCAAGCACATCGTTGCGTTTTACAACGCCCATCAGCCGGCCCTCGAAGTCGACCACCGGCAGGGAGATATACTTCCGCTCACGGAAAATATGCTGGATCTGCTCGCGGGACGCGGTGTCGGCTACGGTGACCGGGTCACGGATGAGGATCGACTCGATCTTGTCGTGCGGTGAGGCGAGCAGCATCTCGCGCATGGTGACGACGCCGATGAGTTTAGACTCGGCGTCGGCGACGTAGAGGTAGTGCAGCACGTCACGCGGGGTCTTGCGTATCCGGGTGATCGCCTCCTGCATGGTGAGGCTGGGGGTCAGCGACGCGACCCGGGGGTGCATGATGGCGCCGGCGGAGTCCGGCGGGTACTGCACCAGCTGACGCAGTGACTTGGCGGTTTTTTCATCCAGATTCGATAACACCTGCTCACGCAGCTCGTCGTCGAGTTGCTGGACCACCGCCGACGCGGACCTTGGGCGCATGGATGCCAGCAGGTTGCGGATGTTGTCCTGCGGCAGCGCCCCCAGCAGGGACTGCCCGACCTGGGGATTCAGCTGTTCCATGAGCGATGCGGCGACGTTCAGAGGCAGGCTGTTGAACAGGCGGATCGCTTCATCCGTATCCAGCATCTCAAAAGCGCGGGCCGCGTCCTGAGGGTGCAGCTCGACGAATACACGGAGCAGGGATTTGTTGGCTTTCATCTCTGGGCGTCCTGATCGTGGTCTGGGGTGATGAAGTGTGAGGGCATACTATAACACCGCACCGCATCTGTCCGGTATTCGGCTATGTTTCATGTGACGAATAACATGGACAGCAAGCGACATCCCGGGGTGTCTGCTGCACGAGTATGAGCGAGGGTAAGTGGGTGGGTGCCTGACCGACTAGGCGGCGCTGGTGTCGCGGTGGTCAACAAGATGCCCGTTGGCGAAGTACCACTCGGCGGTGGCCTTCACGCCGTCGGCGGTGGAGAACTTGGGTTTGTAGCCCAGGGCCTCCTCAGCCTTGGCGTAGGTGAACGAACGGTTCTTGGTGAAGAACCCGACCCGTCGACGGTGCAGCGGCGGC
This sequence comes from uncultured bacterium, assembly GCA_965368605.1. GTDB lineage: Bacteria > Planctomycetota > Phycisphaerae > Phycisphaerales > Phycisphaeraceae > JAJRRS01. The sequence goes on from CBDUNP010000003.1 coordinate 4,609, forward strand.
TCGATGCGGAAAGGGATGCACACGGCTTCGCAAAGCACGGCGGCGGCGTAAACCGGCGCAAGCGGGATGTGCCCACGCGGGGGCTTCACGCCCACCGCATCGGCGACGAGCTTGACCAGGGCGCTCAGGGCAACATACTTGGGCCCGCACAGGATAAACGTTTCCCCAAGCGCCTCCTGCTTCTCACCGCACAGGATGATGCCGTCGACCAGGTCATCGATGTAGACCATATGGAAGTTGACTTTCCCCGGCCCGACCATGCGGAACTTGCCGGTGTGGATGGTCTTGAAGAGCTTGAGCAGCCGCATGTCCCCAGGCCCGTAGATCCCCGCCGGCCGGAAGATCGACACGGGCTGGCCCTGCTTCTGTCGTTCCTTGGCGAGCCTTTCCCCGGCGAGCTTGGTGCGCTGATAGATGTCACAGGGCGCATACGGCGCGGTCTCATCCGAGGGGATCTGTTTGACCGACCCGTGCACACCGATGGTGCTGCAGTGTGCGACGCGCTCGCAGCCGTGCTTCTTCGCGGCGTCGAGGATGTATTGCGCGCCGGAGTAGTTGACGTCGTGGTAGTAGCTGTCCGGGTGCCCGGCGGTCCGGAAACACGCGGCGATGTGATAGACCTTCTCGCAGCCCTGCACCGCGCGATCCACGGCGTCCTGATCCGTGATGTCCCCCTCGAAGAACTCCATGCCGTGGCCTTGCAGGTAGCTGGTGTCTGAGCCCTTGCGCACCATCGCACGGACCTTGTTGCCCTGCTTGGCGAGCGCGACGGCGAGCCGGCTGCCTGTGAATCCCGTTGCGCCTGTGACCAGTACCTGCATAGAAAAATCTCACTTTGTCGTCGGTGTTCGTGTCGCGCCGGTCAGGCGGCGTCGGGCTGCGGACCGCTTTTAGTAGATCGGTCTGATCCTGGGAGGTTGTTATAAAAATCTTCCAGCCGCTGGCGGAACCGTTGCTCGCTGAACTCACGCTCAACGTAGGTTTTACCGGCTGTACCGATCTGCTGACGCATATCTGCGGACCCGATGAGTTTTTCCATGCCCGCGGCCATCGCTTCGGCATCGGGCTCGACCAGCACGCACACGTCGTCGTTCATGACCTGCGTGTGCGTGGAGAGCCTCGTGGCGATGACGGGCCTGCCCGATTGCAGGTAGCTGTAGACCTTCATGGGGGTATTATTACCCATGGTCCTGGGGGAAACGAGGATATCCGCGTAACCCAGCACGACCCCCAGGCTGTCGATCGGGACGGGGCCGACGAAGACGACGCGGTTCTTCTCGCAGAGGTCCCCGGCCTTGGCCTTGTATTGCGCGATGTGTTCTTCCGACCCGCCGACGATCAGCAGGACCGCGTCCGGGTGCTTGTCCGCCACTTTGGCGAAGCCGTCGAGCATCAGGTCGATGCCCTGGTAGGTCTCGAGGTTCCCGACGTACATCAGCCGCGTGCCGGTGGCGTTGGTCAGCGATTCGGGCAGCCCCGTCTCGTCGTTGCCCGTGAACGGGATGTCCGGCAGCAGCGCGACGTTGCCCGTCGGGTGGTGCCGCATGGCCTCATCGACCAACGCCGGACAGACCGCCAGCACCCCCTGCGACCGCTTCACCGTGCGCTTCTCCATCCAGCTGAAGACCCAGCTGATCGGCGTCAGCGCCTTGCTCTTCTCGACGATCTGCAAACTCATCAGCGAGTCCATGTCGAAGATGTAAGGCGTGCCAAAAATCAGGCGGATGAACCACGCGATAAACGCAGACTCCTCCACCGCGTGGACCACGTCGTACCGGTTGCGCCGCGCCATCGACACGGTCTTGAACAGCATCGCGAGGTCGCACAGCGCCTTCTGCCAACTCGGCCCGATCGGCACACGCTTCACGAAAGGCGGCTTCACCGTTCGGTGGTGCTTGACCGAATCGATATGAACGTCCTCCCCCTCGTGGTACGACAGGACATCGACGCTGTGCCCCTGCGCAGCCAGCGCCTGCAGCGCGGCGCGCACCGCGATCGGCGTGCCCCGGTTGGTAAAGAACGGCTGCGGTGCCAGGAAAAGGATCTTCAAGCGCTCAACTCCGTGGTTCAGCGACGCTGAACTACATTAAAACAATTCTAGGCCGTGTGCTGCGGGGCTATCTTAGTGACAGCTAAGCGGGTGTGTGGCCAAGGTTTACTATAGTTACGACTCTTTCATCGGTCGGACCGGGACCGGCCACAAACCGGCATACCGGTTCCGATAAAAGATCGTGTTATGTCGGGCAGGCTGCAACCGTCACGCTTTTTTGCGCAGGCGCTTGCGCACCTGCATCGCGACCTGAAGGCCAAAGAACGGGATCAACCCGTTCGCCCGGCCAAACGTGGTCGGCTGGGCATCAAGGGATTGGATCGCGGTCTTGATCGAGCCGGCGGGCCGGGCAGGATCGAAGCCGGTGTTCAGGACCATCCCGAATCGGCCGGGTTGCCTGGCCTGACCCGCGAACGGCAGGGGGTCGGTCCCGGGGAGGGTCCAGATGTTTTTCTGTGCTGCCACGGCGAACTGTTTAGGCGTGCCGGCGAGCCCAAGCCGACCGGCGTTGTCGCCGAGTATGAACGAGATACCCGGCGGGGGGTTGTGAATCAGGTGGTCGATTAGTTCGCCACGCTTCCCGGCCCACTTGCCTACACCGAACGGCAAAACCGCCAGCGCCCCGGCCTGCATCGCCTTCTCGATCGTGTCTTGCAGGGTCTGCCCGTCGGCAAAGCTCTGCGTCGTTCCCAGCGCAAGCACCTCCAGGCCCTCCCGCGTCACGACCTGCCTGCCGGCGACAAGCGTCACCGCACCACGGCCCTGAGCCGCCACAGTCAGCGACAACCCGTCGTCATGCGCAGTGACTTTCCAGCGTCCCCCGTCAATGGCAGGCCGATCAATCAATGACTGAAAGGCGTCGTCTTTGGCCGTCTCGGTCAGCATCAACACACCCGGCGTATCACGCGGCAGCCCGAGCGATTCCGCAGCGCGCGCAAAGTTCCGCACCGCCGCATCAAAGAACACCGCCCGGTCATAGCAGTCATAAAGATGCACATGCGCATCGATGAGGGCGGGGGATATCTCAGATGGTGGGCTTGCGTCCTGATTCATTGTCTATCTATATCGACCACCGGCGGATGACCCATGACATTGTCCCGGCAGGATACTACGGCACAATCTCATTACTCGGCCGCACCACAATAGTTTAGCGGGCGATCGCAGATCACCGTGCCAGATATCCCGAGAGGTCTTGGCGCAAGAGGCCCCGGTCGCGGGTTCAGAACAACCACTTCACCAGCAGCCACTCCAGCGCGAGCAGGGTGGTGAGCAGGGCGGCCAGGGTAAAGGTCTGGCGGGACCGGATGATCTGGCGGAAGCTACGCCGTTGCGGGGGCGTGACCATGCGCAGCTGCGGCTCGCCGGCAGCCGGGCACAGCGCCGGCGCGATGCCTCGGCGGGCCTGGTCCTGGACGATGGCGATGATCATGTTCGCATCGAACGCGGTCAGGTTAAACATCTTGCCCATGCGGACGATGCGCTCCCGGCACTCGGGGGTGAGGATGTCGCCCTGCAACAGCTCGGCGGTGCGGATCGCCAACACCCAGCGCGGGTCGCTCGTGCCCTGCAACGGCGTGGGTTTGGGCGCGTTCTTGACGGTCGCTGGCGGGCTCTGGGTCAGGCGCAGGCGCGGCGAGCGCAGGCGGCGCGGGCGCGTGGGGGGGGCTGATTGTGGTGTGGGGTGGGCCCGTGAACTGGGCGCGTCAGACCGCCTTGGCCCACGATCCTGTTTGGGGGGTGTGGGCGCATCCTGCCCGGGTTGGCGCGGCGGTTGCGCGGACATGGCTTGGAGCCCGATTGACGTAATTCAGGGCCCGATCCACCCACCGTGGCCGGGTGCCCATACCCTAACAATAGCACACGCAATTCAATATCCAAGCGGTTGGCGTTAAAAGGGTAAAAGAAACTATGAATCCGTCCGATAACCGGGGATCGGGTGGTTTTGATAGCCACTTCTGCGTGGGAAACGGGGGGAGAGTTTGGGGATAAATGCGTCAAGCCATACGCGGCGGCGGCTGGCCACACGGCGTTGTTTAGCGGTGGTGTTTACATCGCCGTGCCGAACGCCATCGGTAACCACCTCGCACGATGCGTCAGCGGAGGATGGTCAAAGGCGTAGTCTTGTTCAGCTCGTCGATCGGCGACGCGATCAGGTCGTAGTCGTTGTAGCCGATGACCCTGCAGCGGATCAGCTCGCCGGGCGTCAGCGTGTTCTGGGACTGCACGTAGGTCAGCCCATCAACCTGCGGCGCCTGCTGATAGGTGCGTCCCTCGTAGAGCCGTCCGCCGGCGGTTACGCCTTCGGTCGGTTCGACGATGCTGTCGGTGGTCGCGTCGATCAGGACATCGACCTCGGGCTGCTGCTCGGAGAGCTGCGCGTTGCGGTCGAAGACGACGTCCTGCTGGATGCGCATCAACTCGTCGAGACGGCGCTGGATGACCTCGTCGGGTACTGCCTCGGTCTGATGCAGCGTGCCAGCGGGGGTGCCGGGCTCGGGGGAGTAGGGGAAGACCCCGAGGTTATCAAAGCCGAAGTCGCGGATGAAGTCAGCCAACTCGCGGTGTTCGTCCTCGGTCTCGCCGGGGAACCCGCTGATAAACGTCGTACGCAGCGCGATGCCCGGGACGCGGTCGCGCAGCTTGTTTAGCAGCGTCTCGATGAGCTTTCGGCTGGTGTGCCGGCGCATGCTGTCGAGCACACGGTCGTTGATGTGCTGCAACGGCATGTCGATGTACTTCACGATGTTCGGCAGGTTCGCGATCGCGTCGATCATCTCGTCGGTGAACTTGCTGGGGTAGGCGTACATGAGCCGAAGCCACGCGCCCCCGTGCTCCGCCGCGACGCCGTTCAAGGCGGTCAGCAGGCCGGTGAGCCCCTGCCCTGGGCCGTCGTAGCCGGTGTCCATGCCGTAGCTGGTGGTGTCCTGCCCGATGATGTTCAGCTCGAACGCGCCGTCGGCGAACAGTTCCCGGGCTTCTTTTAAGAAAGTATCCACCGGCTTGGAACGCATCTTCCCGCGGATCGAGGGGATCGTGCAGAAGGTGCAGTTCTGGTTGCAGCCCTCGGACATGCGGATGTAGGCGTAGTGCCGGGGCGTCAACCTTAGGCGTGCGCCGTCGTCTTCGTGGTACCCGTCGTGGGTGATCCCGCGCGCCTGCTTGGCGAGTGTGTCGTTCGCGGCGATGCTCGAATAGATCGGCAGGTCGACGCTGACATCCTTCTGCGCCGGTCGATCCCCCAGCACCGCATGTGAAATCTTGTCCCGGTCAAACACCCCGATCAGCGCATCAATGTCCGGGCACCACTCCAGCATCTTCGCGCGGTGCCGCTGCACCAGGCAGCCAGCCACGACCAACCGCTTGAGTTGGCCCTGCTGCTTCAACTCGGCGGCCCGCCTGATCTCCTGCATCGACTCGTCCTTGGACGCCTCCAGGAACCCGCAGGTATTCACGACCACCGCGTCCGCCGGCTCGCCGTCGGGGACGGGGACCAGCCCGTCCTCAGCCAGCAGGCCCAGCATCTTCTCGGAATCGACAAGGTTCTTCGGGCAGCCGAGGCTGACGAAAGAAACCGTTTGGATCGCGTCGCCCCCGTTTGTCATAGGGGCGTCGGTCGGGGCGGGGCTGGTGGGGTCTGTATCTTGCAAGCAGGGAATGGTAGCACACCTGCGGGCGGGTGTTTAGTTGGCGGGCTTAGGTGGCTTTACAGTCGGTATTAGCCGGTTATTCGCTCTCCCACAGCCCAAGCAGCCCGGCCTCATCATCCGGATCCAGTGCGTCGGGGACGTAGCCCGTTTGCAGGCCGGGGGATCGGCTGTGGTAGGTGCTGTAGGCCTGCACCGCGATCGTGGTTTGTGTTTGTGACGATTGGTTCTGCTTGCGGAAGGACGTGCCTGTTTGTTTCGCGGGCTTGCGCTGCTGGCGACCCAGGTTTGCTGCCGAGCCGCCTGCGGTATCGGCCTCCGTGGTTGTCACCGAAGTCGATGTGACAGCTTGAGACTCAGCGGCAGGGGGTGTGCCCGCATTCCAGTTGCCAAGGACCTCGTTAAGATCGTCGATGCCGACAAACCCGTCACCGCTCGGGTCCGCCAGAGGATTCGCAGGCGGCACGTTCTGGTTCCAGTTGGCGAGCACGATGTTCAGGTCGTTGATCCCGACGAACCCATCGCCGTCCAGGTCGCCCGGCAGCGCGGCGAGGTCGGCCTCGTTGTAGACAAGGAACTGATCGGTGGCGACGGTCATGGTGTGTTCGCGCCCGCTGCCCCAGACGACGCGCAGGTCGGCGGTGCCAGCCTTGCCCGTGCCGAACTCCAGCGCGAGGCTGCTGGTCGAGGCGGCCTGGCTGTGCCCGGAGACTACTTCTTCCATGCGCGTCTCGTCGCTGTCGATCGTACCGCTGCCGTCGAAGTCGGCGGTGACGTAGACCCGTGCGCCGATGGCGTCGCGCGTGGATTTGATCTCGCCGGGGAGGGTTGGGTCGCCATGCAGCGTGATGTTCAGGAAGTGGGCGTTGGGGTTTAGCGCCGCTGAGTCGTTGTGGTACAGCTCGACACCCAGCGGGTGACTGCCGGACTTGATGATGTTGTGGATGAAGACGTCGCTGAACCCGTCGCGGTCGTAGTCGGCGATGGCGACGCCGCGGTGCGCGTTGGTGGTCGTGAAGCCCGCAACAACCCCGGCCTCGGTCATCACCCCGTCGGTGTCTTGCAGGTACAGGCGCTGGCGTTCGCCGTTGATCGTCCCGATTAGCAGGTCCGCCCGGCCGTTGTTATCAAGGTCGTGGAAGTTCGCGCCCCAGGCGAACACAGCAGGGATAAAGGTTTCAATGAACGTCAGAGTGCCGGTGTCGGCGAACTGATTCAGCCAGACGGAGTGCGCGGTCCCCCCGTCGGTGGAGTAGTAGTCCAGGTCGCCGTCGTTGTCGATGTCCGTGACGGTGACGCCCATGTCGCCCGAGTCGTTGCCCCCAAAGCCGATCTCCCAAGACAGCAGGTGGTAGCCCAGCCATTCCCCGGCAGGGTCGTTGCCTCGGTTGACGTAGAGCATGTCACGGTTAGGCCCGGGGTCGCCCCCGCCCATAGTGGCGACGATGATGTCCTGCCACCCATCGTTGTTAAAGTCCGCGAACTGCATCGCGTTGAGGCCGGAAAACTCGCTGGGAAGGCCCGTGTCATTGAACCCGTAGTCATCAAAGGCCCACCCGCCGACCTGCTCCCAGCCCTCGGCCGTGCCGCCGCCGGTGCCCGCAAGCTCCAGCACGAAGTTATCGATCAGGACCGACTGCGACGCCCCCGGCGCAGGCACCGCGGCGTCCACCATCTCGACCAAGACGGTCAACTGATCCCCCGCGCTGACGCCCGTCAGCGACAGGGTGTATTCGTTGAAGCTGTTGAAGGCCGTAGCTTCGGTCATCAGATCGACCGTATCGCTGCCCCCGGCGCCGCTAGAGCTGAGCGTGATGTTGAACCGGGTTGCTGAAAAATTAACCTCGATGTTGGCGTCGAAGGTCAGGTTGTAGTCCCCAGCATCGGCGGCGGTGATGGTTTGTGTCAGGGTCGTGTTGGCGGGGTTTCCCGGCGAGCCGGCGAATCCCTGAAACCACACGCCCTGGCTGCCGCGCGTCGAAGCCCAAGGCGCGTTCTGGAACACGGCCGACGGGTTGCCCGGGTCGGTGGTCAGCGTCCAGTTGCTGTTGCTGGTCTGTGAGTTGGGCGTGGCCGACTCAAAGCTGCCGTCATTTAACAGCGAGACGCCGACGGGTGGGGGGGTGATGTAGACGCCGTCAGGCCCCATGGTGACATCGGTAAAAGTGCCGTCACCGTTGTTCAGGTAGAGGGTGTCACGTTCACCCAACTGGCCGTCGCGAGCGGTGCCCGGGTCGCCGTTGGTCCCGTCCCAGTTGCCGACATAAAGATCGATGAACCCGTCGCGGTTGACGTCGGCCCATGCGGCGGCGAGTGCCCCGTCGAGCCGGTCGTTGCCGAATGTTGGATCAGGATTCTGGAACGTGGCGTGCGACAGCCCGTGCTGGATATCGCCCGCGGGGTTCGTAGGCGTCGGGTCGGTCAGGGCAGTGACGTCGATGAAGCGCAGGTCGGTCGGGCTCCCGCCGCCCAGCGGGTGGTCTTCGACCCACATGTTTTTATAGAGGATGTTGTCGGCCTGGAACTCGATGACATAGATATCCAGGTCGCCGTCGTTGTCGTAGTCGGCGGCGATCGCGCCGTTGGTTTTGGTTGAAGATCCGCCTGCGCCGCCGTCGTTCACCACGCGGGTAAATGTCCGCCCGCCCAGGCCGTCGGGGATGTTGACGTGCAGTTGATTCGTCGACCCGCCGGTGAAGACCGAGCCGGAGGGGTCGTAGATATCTGCGTAGCCGTCGTTGGTCAGGTCGGTGAAGACGGTGCCGCCGGCGTGGTATTCGCCGGAGCCGCCCGGGAGCGTGTGCAGGTTATGCGCCTGGGTGACGTTGCTGAAAACCGCGGCGACCGGGTCGGCGGCCAGCAGCAGACGCGGCTCCAGAGACTCGAACCCGGGACGTAGCCGATCAGCGCCGCTTTGCTGTGACGCTTGAGTCTTTAGCGAAGCGGGTTTGTCTTGACGCGGGGTTGGTGACTGCATCGATACGCCCTCATATCCCCGATCACGACCGACCTATCCAATCGCTTGAATGTACCTGAAAAAGCCCGAGGTACAAGCAAAATCAAGGCACACGGGGGAGTATCCGTGTTTAGCGGTCAGTGATCGTGATCGTGCTCGTCGGCGTGGGGGTCGGGCGCGTGGTCGTCGTGCCCATCCTCGTGTTCGGCGTGGTCATCATGGTCGTCGTGGTGGGCGGACTCCGCGTGATCGTCGTGCGTGACGTGGCCGGCATGGTCATGGTGATCGACGTGTGCGGCGGGCGCGTGTGCTCCGTGATCGTGGTCGTGCGTGCTGGCCTCGAAGTGGCTGGCCACCCAGGCGAGCACGACGCCCAGCAGCAACGCCGCCGAGAGCTTGCCCCGGTCGTGATGGTGGAACTGCAGCTCCGGCAGCAGGTCGCTTAACGACACCACCAGGAAGACGCCGGCGCTGAACGCGACGGCTGCGCCGATCGCCCTGCTCTCGTGAAGCTCGGTCCCGGCAAGCCCCAGCTGAAACAACACCGCGCCCAGCGGGACCGCCAACGCAAACAGCGCATTGACCAGGTGCCTCGACGCGGCGGACCACCCGCCCGCCGCCATGAGCGTGCCCAGCGTCAGCGAGTCAAACGGCTTGTGCAACACGATTACCAGGAACACCGCCAGCCCCGGCCAACTCACAGTCGCGGCCCCGTGTAAATCGGTCAGCGTCTCGGAACTTATCGCGGCCGACAGCGCAACCCCGGCGATGACGCTGTGGATCGTCAGCCCGACCGCCGCGCCGCTCCAGCCCAGGCGGTGCTCCTGCGCATCGCCGAGCGTGGCGTGGGCGTGGTGAGCGCAGCTATGCCCGTGATCGTGGGTGTGCTCGGGCTCGTGGGCGTGCGCACCATCCTCGACCGGCGGGTTGTCCTGCGGCGCGTCGTGGTGGTGGAAGCAGAAGAAGCGTTCCAGGAAAAACATCGACAGCAGCCCGACGATCAACCACTTGGCCGCGAACCCGGGCTCAACCGTCATCAGCGCGTGTGGCAGCAGGTGCAGCACCGCCACCCCCAGCATGAACCCGGCGACCAGGCTGATCGCCAGCTGCATCCGCTTATGGGTCAGCCGAACAACCAGCGGGACCAGCCCCCCAGCAAGCGAGGCCAGGAGGATCAGCAGACAGTAGAGGACAAGGACGGTGGTGGTGGACATCAGGCGGCATCCGGGCGGTGAGAAACTTTTCGGGTCTGGGTATATCAGATACGAACAGCGCGTGCGAGGGGTTTGCCCAAGTCTGAAGGTTATCGGGCGGTCTCGGGGACCTGGGGGCCTGATTCGGGCTGTATTTACGAGATTGAGGGGGCCGGGGCTTGGCCCCTTGCCTGAATCGGCCGATGGGTGTACAAATGGGGCATCTCCCATCCGGTCGGGCACCCCAGACAGGGGGCAGCAGGCCGAATCGCCAGGACAATCAGGCCGTTTTTCATAAACGGTGACTCGGATTTTCAGGCCATTTTGATGAGGGAGGACAGCGCGGGGTGAGTGCAGGGCTATGATTGCACAACCTTTGCTGTCGGAGGTTTAGCACAGCGGTGCCTGGTATTGTGACCGGCACGGGCTCACGGGCCCGGGAACGCTGAGTATCCAAGCAGCCCATTTGGCGTCGGAGGAAGGGCGCAGGCCCGAGCCGTGGGCGTATCACACGAGGTTTTTTCCGCGTGACGGAACCCTTGGCCGACCACGGCTTGTATTGGGTTACCGACGCACCCCGTAGGACACAATTTTGTTGGGGCCAAACGCCCCAGGGCCTCGCCAGAAGGTGATGCCAAGTATCTTTCGCCCCGGCGTGACGGAATAACCGTGACGCCCACACGAGCGACATCTATGCAAACAGCGACCGGGATCCTCGAGATCGGTAGACGGGCTGACGGCCGTCTGCGTCAACTGGACAGCACCTATATCTCCGCGCCGGACGACCCCGTCGTCCTCGCCAAGGACATCGACCGCTACGACCTGCGCTCGGGCCTTAAGCTTGAAGTCGAGCTGGGCAAGCCGATGGGCGGCGGCGGTGGCAACAACCAGCAGCCGCAGGGCCGAAAAGGCAAGGGCAAGAACAAGAAGAGTAAGAAGCCCAAGTTCGACGCGATCGCCCCCAACGCGCTGCGGGTCAACAAGATCATCTCCGTCGAGGGCAAAGACCCCGAGGAGTTTCTCAAGACCGCCCGGAAGTTTGAGGACCTGACCACGGTCGACCCCGAGCCGAGGATGACCCTTGAGTATCCGGAGTGTCCCCCCGCCTGCCGGTTGATCGACCTGTTCTGCCCGATCGGGTACGGCCAGCGCGGCATGATCGTCAGCCCGCCCAAGGCCGGCAAGACGACCCTCCTTCAGAACATCGCGGCGTCGTGCGCCAAGAACCACCCCGAGGTCGAGACGATCGCGCTGCTGATCGACGAACGCCCTGAGGAAGTCACCGACTTCCGTCGCAACGTGCCCTGCACCGTCTGGGCATCCAGCAACGACCACACACCCGAGCGTCACTGCGCATTAGCGATGCTCGCGATCGACCGCTGCAAGCGTTGGGCCGAGATGGGCCGGGACGTCGTGGTGGTGATGGACTCGCTGACCCGCCTGGGCCGGGCCTTCAACACCGCCCCGAGTATGCAGAACACCGGCCGCACCCTCTCAGGCGGCCTGGATGCCGGCGCGCTGGCGATCCCCAAACAATTATTCGGCGCTGCCCGCCGCTTCGAAGAGGGCGGCTCGCTGACCATCATCGCCACCGCGCTGGTCGACACCGGCAGCCGCGGTGACCAGGTCATCTTTGAGGAGTTCAAGGGCACCGGCAACATGGAGCTCATCCTCGACCGCAAGATCGCCGAGCAACGCCTCTTCCCCGCCATCGACCTCGCCGCCAGCGGCACCCGCAAGGAAGACAAGCTCATCGGCGAACACGAGCTGAACACCATGACCGCGCTCCGCCGTCGGCTGTTAAACATGCCGCCCCCGCAGCAGGTTGAGCAGCTGCTCAAGGCCCTGGAACGCTTCAAGACCAACGCCGACCTCGTCGGGAACCCCCAGTCTCCTGGCGCGGCCCCGACCCAGGAACAGGAAAACCGCGGCCCACTCGGCCCCGGCCGACGCAAGCAGCGCACGGGGACGATCTAATAAGGGTGAGCGTTTAGCTTCAGGATTCTTTCTCGTCGATTAAGTTCGACTTGGTGTTGCTTAATGTGGCCAGCAGGACCGCGCGTTCTTTGTGGCTGCGCATCCACCGCATGAAATCAATCAGTCGGTTGTAGTCCGCATCACCCAGCAGGTTCTTGAGCCTGGCGCGTTCCATCTCCGTGCGCATGGTTTCTTTGACCTCGGCTTGCCACGCTTCGGTAAAGATGAAGTGGGCGTCTCGATGCAATGAGTGCGTTTGCAGGATGTCCCACTCACATTGATCGAACCACATCCCGCCGCAATGGCTGCAACGATCGAGGTTAAACGGCACGTCGTGCCCGACCGGGCGGTGCATCAGAAATCGGCCGCATTCAGGGCACAGCTTGCCGGGCTTGCTGTCGCGCCCCAGTGGGCCAGGATCATCTTGTGTGACAACGTCTTGGAAGGACGATGGCTGTGCGTCGCGCCACTTCCAGTACTGAAATGATTTGACCCAGTGGCCCTCGCAATCGGGGCAGCGAAGGGTCAACAGGTTCTCGTCCAAGGGTTCGGTGGCCAAGACCGATGTTTTACACACAGGACACTTCATCACGACCTCCTTACTGGCACACCCAATATATCAGGCGGCGGTGGGGCAGGTCTGAGAGATTCAATCGGAAGATTCACGATGCCGGGACCGGGCGTCCACGAGCGTTTGTGTCTGTTGTACGGGGTCACTGGCGGCGCAAACCGCAGAACTCACCGCCACACCCCGAACGCCCACCGCGACGAGTTCGCCTAAGTTGTCAGAGTTGATCCCGCCGATCGCGAGGTGGGGGAGTTGGTTCCATTCGAGATACTGCTTGAGATACCCCGGCCCGGCGATGACGGGCTTGTGTTTAGTCGTCGTGGGGAACATCGGTCCGACGCCACAATAGTCCGCGCCGTCGGCGTGGGCCTGTTTGGCTTCGTCGAGGGTGCTGGTGCTGACGCCGATGAGCAGTTGTCGGCCGAAGAGTTTCCGTGCTTCTTTACACGGCAGGTCGGTCTGCCCCAGGTGCACACCATCGGCCTCGGCGGCGAGCGCGATGTCCGGCCGATCGTTGAGGATGACCGAAACCCCTTTCGGCCTGGCCAACCCAACAAGCCGCCTTGTGCGGTTTAATAACTCGTCAGCGTCGAGGTCTTTTTCACGGAGCTGAATACAATCCGCACCCCCAGCCACCACGGCCTCAGCCACGCCCAGCCAGTCGCCGCCCCTGCACAACGACTCTGTAATCAGCACGCAAAGCCGCCATTGTTTGGCTTGTCCCGTGCCGAGCGCCGCGTTGAGCTGCTGCTCAAGGGTGTAGCCGCGGTAACGCAGAGACTCGAAGGTGGACGCAACACCGACCGCATCGTCGCCGAGGGTTTTGCTGAATTCTTCCAGAGATCGCAGGGCTTCGCTGAGCCGTTTGCCCGCCGCGACCGCGACGCCGTGGACCCCGGCCCGGTCCAGCTCGCGTTCGGTGGTGATCGCCGTACCGACATCGTTCGGCGTGTCGCGGGCAGAGTCCAGCGGGCCGAGCCCGGTGAGCGCTTGTGCCAGGTCGTGGCGGAGCTGCTTGAGTTGTTTGGAGAGGTGGGCGTCGTCCAGCACAAAGCGAGTGGCGTCTTCCATGACACGCAGGGCTTCGCGTGCACGGTTGGCGTTGGCGTCGAGGATGCGTTGAACGCCGGGCATGTCAGTCGGCCTTGGGTGCTTTGGGGTGGTAGATCATCCAGAGGTTCCGCAGGTAGATCAGCCAGCCCGTGCCCTGGCCCAGGAACCCGACGATGTCCTTCCGCCAGATGAAGTAGGTGATCAGCATCGACGCGCCGATCAGGCTCATCCACCAGAACGCGGGCGGGACGATGGACTGCCTTTCTTTCTCGCTGGCGAGCCACTGCACGACCATCCGCCCGGTGAACAGCACCTGCCCGAGCAGCCCCAGCACGACCCACGCGATGCCGTAGGTCGTTGAGATATTCAGCAGCTTGAATGTGAACGTGCGCGAGTCATCTTTTTGCAATAGCAGGATGGCGTACCGCTCGGGGGTCAGGTGCTCGGCCGTCCCGTCGAGGTAAGTCACCAGCACGGTCGGGGAGGGGTGTTCCTCATCGACCGCGACCAGGACCGCGCTCTCGACCATCGCGGGCGTGTCGTGGAGCGTGACGTTGGGCGACCATTCGCCGTCGCGCAGCTGCCAGGCAAGATACCCGACGCCGATTGCGGTGATCAGGATAAAGCCGATGACCATGTACCTTCGCTTCATGGGTGAACCTCTTGGATGTCACCTGATGCGATCGTCTGGGTCGATGTGTCGCGGTAGCGTTTGGTCATCCAGCGCACCGCGAACAGGTCGGCGAGCCCCGCCGGCCCGCGTGAGAGCAGGCCCATCCCGTACTTGGTGTCGCCGGTGTGTCTCGCGTGGTGCGTGACGGGGACCTCGATGATCTTCGCGCCGAGCATGCGAGCGTAGGCCGGCATGAACCGGTGCATCCCCTTGAATTGCAGGGGGAACTGCCTGGCGATCTCGGCCCGCACGACCCTGGCCGAGCAGCCCGTATCGCGTGCCGGGTCTTTCAATATCCAGAGCCGAGCCTTGCGCCCGATCACGCTGCCGATCTTGCGGATCGCGTGGTCGTTGCGGTTCGCCGAGCGGTCGCCCTGCACCATATCCACCTGCTCGGCATCGATCTTCGCCAGCATCACGGGGAGGTCGGCCGGGTCGTTCTGCAGATCGGCATCCAGCGTGGCGATGCAGCGCCCGCGCGCCGCCTGGATGCCTGCGTGCATCGCCGCCGACTGCCCGCGCGGCTCCGGCCGGTGCAGCACGCGCAGGAAGGGGTGCTCAGCCTGCAGTGCTTTGAGATTGGTCAGGGTCTGGTCGGTCGAGCCGTCGTCGATGATGATCAACTCGGCGTCGATGCCTCCGTCGGTCATGGCTTTGCTGACCTGCTGCACCAGCGGCGCGACGTTGTCCTGCTCGTTCAGTGCGGGGATGACAATAGATAACGCCGGCGCGTTGCCTGTGTCTTGACTCGTGGCCGGGTCGGTCATGTCCCCTCCGGAAACACGGCCGCGGAAATGGTAGGGGGCGGCGTTTCCCCGGCGGTTCGGTTCATCAACGGGCCGCGCGTCAGCGGGATAAGCATCACACTCATCAGCACGATCGACCACAGCGACCAGCAGACGATGGCTTTGCCCGGGTAGTGCCTTAGCGCAAAACGTGTGCTCAACGCCGTGATCAGCAGCAGGCTCACGCTCAGCCCCAGCCAGAAGTACCACGCCATCGGCGCGACGACGGGCTGATCCAGTAGGCCGCGCTCAACCAGGGCTGCCTGGAAGTACATCCCCGCAGGCAGGGCGATCGAGGCGGCGAAGAACATCGCCAGGTGAGGCCAGCGCGTGATGCGCCAGGTCCGTGCGTGCCGTGCCTCCGCGGAGAGGTCGCTGAAAAGCCGAAGGCACTGCCCGATCAGGATGGCGGCGGGCGGGAGGATTGGCAGCAGCCCGGCGAACCCGTCGCGCCCCGGGCCGGTGATCACCAGGACGATCACGCTGATCAGCCAGGCCCACCCGATGAAGACGCGCCGCCTGACGCCTGAGGACGACGCGCTGAACGGCTGCGCCAGCGACCCGATCAGCCAGAGTGTCCACGGCAGGATCATCACCAGGATCAGCATGCCTCGGTCGGACAACGCCCGGCCGAAGGTCGCGGGGCTTGCCATGATCTCCGGCCAAAGTGATGCGATCCACTTCTGCCAGATCTGCGTGTCCTGCCCGTGTACATAGAGCGCCCAAGGCATCACCATCAACGCGGCGATGAAGATCGCCGCGACCAGCCCGAGGATGTGGCTGATGCGGTTGGGGCACATGATCGAGATCACCAGGATCGGCAGCAGGATCAACGGCGTCACCGCAAAGCTGCCGGTCAGCACAGCCATGCCCAGCGCGATCCCGCAGATGATCCACCCGACCGCCTGCCGTGGCAGCGACGGCGCGGTGCGCAAGGGGCGCAGCGCCCACATCGCGCTGGCGACCGCGAGTGCCTGCATGCCGACCAGGGGCATGTGGGGCGTGCCGGCGCGTGCGAAGAGGATCAGGATCGGGCAGGCGAGGATGGTCAACGCAGAGAAGGACGCGGTCTTCAACCCGCCGACGGAGAACCCGGCCCAGAAGACGGCGGCGATGGTAAGCAGCGTGAACATCGCGCTGACCAGCCGCATCTGGTAAGCGATGTCCTTGTCGGTCGCGGTCAGCGGGTCGAGTCCGGTGAAGGCGAGTTGGTTAAGCCAGACGATGCCCGGTGGCTGGTTGAGTTGAGGCTGGTTGTCCAGGATGGGGACGATGGACTCGGGTGTGATGTCGCCCTGATACATCGTGTGGCGGTGACGCCACGACTCGGCGGTGATCCGGAGGGTGTGTTCGTGGTTGTCGTTGGGCGCGTTGTAGGTGCCCAGGTAGCTGTAGATCGGGATGGCGGTGACGGCGAGCAGCGCCAGCAGGATGATCCACGCCATGGACCTGTCTCGCACGGGGGCGGGCCCGGCGGGGGGCTTGGACTTGGGGGCGACGGTTTTGGGGGCCGTGGTGCTCGGGCGGTCCGGGCGAGGTTCCTTCGGGTTGGGCGTGTCCGATTGAGGGCGACCGACCGGGGTGCTCTGGGCGTGCGTGTCCGCCTGCTTCGCATCGTCGCATGCGGTCGGCGTAGGCCCGGGTTGATTGGTCTCGGTCGGCATCAAGTGGTGCTGGTATGTATGAAATATAGATAGATACGGGATTGGTATGACGGACCCGGTATTCTAATCGGGGGCAGGGGCGTGTGCGAGCCGGTGGGCATGAGCGGTTATAGGGCGGTATCTGGCGTCTCCACCGCAACCGCAGCCCGTCGCTGTTTAGCCACCGCAGCCACGCGGCGAGGGCCGGCCCGGAAACACCCCTTGCTCAAGATATAGACGCCCCCTAGTGGGCAGGGGTCTGATTCGCCAGGGCCTGCTGCAGCAGCTTGAGCTGGGCCAGGGCCTGTTGCCGTAGCTCACCGGTCATGGTCTGCTGTCCGAAGCGGACCCGGTAGAAGATGTCGGTCAGTGAGAGGACCGGGGCCATCTGATCTGGACGTTCCTCCGTAAGTTCCAGCGCATAGTCCCGTGGGTTTTGCCAGGCGGGCCTGACGTGGCCCCGCTCGGCCAGCAGGTCGTTCATCTCGATGAAGAAGGCGAGTTGCTTGGCGAGTTCGCGTTGCTTTTCAGGTGGGAGCGAGGTGAGCTTGAGTTTGGCGAGCCGCCTGCGCCGGATGAGGATGACGCGCAACAGCCCCGCAGAGATGATCAGGGCGAGGACGGCGGAGCCGATGGCTTTGGACGTGTTGGCCTTGTCCAGACGCCACGCCGTGGGCAGCGTGCGGATAAACGTGAAGGCCTGCCCGAGGATGCTGTCGGGCCCGGTCGAGATGCTTCTGATGCGTTCGTTGATATTAAATAACAGCGCGTGACGGGTGCTGACATCGTAAGCGACGATCGATCGGATCCACCCGAACTCGATGTGCTCGTAGGCCTCGCGGAGTGTTGTGAGAAGCCAGGTGCGGTTGTCGCGGTTACG
Organism: uncultured bacterium; assembly: GCA_965368605.1. GTDB lineage: Bacteria > Planctomycetota > Phycisphaerae > Phycisphaerales > Phycisphaeraceae > JAJRRS01. The sequence goes on from CBDUNP010000003.1 coordinate 22,031, forward strand.
CCGATCGATCTCCTGAGCGGGCGTGGCATCGAAACTCTTCCAGCCGCGTTCCGGCCCGAGGTTGACCTCGGTCCACGCGTGTGCGTCGCTCTGCCGGACGACGTAGTACCCGCCGATCTTGTTGAACTCCCCGGCCCTGAAGCCGGTGACGACACGCGCCTGCATGCCAAGCGAGCGTGTCATGGCGGCGAGCGCAGATGCGAACAACTCACAGTGCCCCGAGCGATGCTCGAACATGAACTGGATGATGGGTTCACGATTCTGGTCAAGCCGGGGGCCGGTGAGTTGGTAGGAGTAAGTGTTTTTCAGGTGGTCGGCGAGGATGTGTGCGATGCGTTCGTCGTCCGGGGTGTAGGCGGCGCGGTAATCGCGGTCCAGGCCGTAGTCCTTGAGGATATCGCGTGCGTATGCTGCGATGCGGTCGGATTGGACGACCCAGCCCCGGCCGTAGCGCCGGTCGTTAAATGGCGGGGGCGTGACGGGGTAATTCAGAGACGGGCCGATGCTGTTTGGCTGGCCAAGCATCAGGTATCTCTCCTGCAGGTTCTCGACGGTGATGGCCGGCCAGTAGATGTCGTAGACAACAGCACCCATGACGGAGCCACCGGAGGAGAGCTGCAGGTCCTCCTGACTGAAGACGACCGAGGAGATGTAGTCGCTATGAAATTGTGTGACCGGCAGGAGTGTGAAGAGGTTCCGGTGGCCGATCTGCCTGAGCGTGACGCGGGCGTGCATCATCCGAGAGGCATGCATGGCGGGGAGTCGTGCAAGCTCGATGCCTCGGGTCTGGATGTTGATCCTGCGGTCTGACTCGATGGCGTCCTGCCCGCGCTTCCATGTGCGTGTCGTCTGGTCATAAGTATCCAGCGACGCGCCTCGCATGAGCCAGGACCGGGTGCTGACCGGTTGGCCGTGCATCTCGATGCGTACGTTCATGACAGGTTCGTTGCTGCCCTGCGCGATGGGCTTGCCATCCAGGCGCACCTGGGGGTTGAACCCGACCTGCCTGGGGCCCAGGACGCTTTCGCCGCTGGTCGAGATGCTCATGTCTTTGGTGCGCGGCACAAGCACGAAGACGACCACCGCGGTCGTGGCAGAGACGACGGCGATCATCGCGGCGGCAGACCGGAACTGCCAGCGGTAACCTTTGCCGACCACCGGCTTAGGCAGTGTGGCGCGTTTGCGGTCGGGCGCGGCGCGGCGGTTGGCCTCGAAAACGCGGTCGCGGCTGCTCTTGAGCTGAAACACCAGCACGGTCATCATCGCCAGGACGCAGTAAACAGCGAGCATGGCGCCGTAGAGGATGGAGACGCTTAAGATGCTTGCCCCGATCATCTGCAGCAGGCTGAGGATCAGCAGGTGCCCGTACTCGCGGTTGGTCTTCTTGCCGAACAGGATCAGCACCTGCAGCCACATCGTGAAATGGCCCATCGTCACGATGATGTTGGACCGCGTCAGCGCGAGGGTTGTGAACATCCAGGCCACGACGCCCAGCGCGGTGATGTTGATCACCCACCACGGCAGGGGCTTGCCCCAGGGGCTGTCGGTGATGAACCGCGAGAACACGACCAGCGAACCGGCGACCATCAGCATGCCGGGGTTGGCCTCGGCGTAGCAGAACGTCAGGATCCCCATCAGGACCTGATAGAACGCGACGCGGCTGAATGTCTGCGATAGGTCCATGGTTTAAGTCGTGGGCTGTGCCGTGACAGCAGGTTCGGGCGGTTGTGTTTGCGTGTGAGGTTGCGCCGCCATCCAGTGTTTGTGGCCGGCGACGTTGATCAGGGTGGCTAGTTGTTCGCCGCCGTCTTGTTGGCTGGCGGCGGGGTTGGGCCTGACGATGACGGTCGGGTTGATCGGCTGGGGGTTGTGTGTCTGCTGGGTGTTGGTCAGGTCCAGGCTCGCGAGCATGTCCAGCAGGCGCGTGCGGTGGGCGGGGTTGTGGTTCATCGGCAGCGCCGCCGCCGGCGTGCCCTTGACTTCCAGCCCGACGTGGATGCCGTGCAGGTAGGCCTCGCGGATCAGCGAGCCGGCGAGGTTGATCGCTTCTTCCTGGGCGTGTGACCAGACATCGTCAACGATGTGCGCCCATTGGGGTTCTTCGTTTTCGTCAGGCCTAGCCAAATCCAGGAGGATCATCATCCTCGGCGGGCGGGGCTTCGCCATCTCACGCGAGACGAGGTTGTTGGCGCGCGCGGAGTGCTTCCAGTCGATGAGTTTGTAGTTGTCGCCGGGTCGGTAGGGCCGCAGGCCGAAGAACTCGTCCATGCCGCCGCCGCGGTCTGCGTGTTTGGCGTTGCTGATGTCGTTGCCGGACAGCGAAAGCGCGGTCTGCCGGTTGAGCCTGCGAAGCGGCGGGTAGATCAGCACCTCGCCGGGCTGTTGGAAGTAGACGACTTTGCGCAAGATCCCAAAGGGGAAGCCCGATCGGACGATGAACCGCTCGAACTTCAATGAGCCTCGGCGGACGGGCCAGCAGGGAGCCTCGGCCTGGATCGTCTGGCCCGGACCGGCGTGCAGGACCCAGCCGAAGGGGCGGTCACGCAGCTTCGGCGGGTTCTCTCCGAACGGGCCGGCGGTCTGTTTAGCTCGTCGGCCACGGCGGTAGCCGGCCCAGGTCTCGATAATCTCGACGCTGAAGCAGGCGAACCGCGAGCGGTTTGTGACGTGGTAGCGAAGGATCAGCGGCTCCCCAGCCACCCCACGCAGCGGGGCCAGCCGGTGGACATCCAGATTGTTCAGCATCAGCAGTGCAGCGACCAGCGAGACCGCGAACGCGCCCAGGATCAGGCCCAGGGTCCAGAACAGCAGGTTCGCCTGCGTGTAGAGCGCGGCGAAACAGATCAGGGCAGTGACCATCAGGTAGATCAGGCTCCCCAGGCTTAGTTGGATTCGGCCAAACGACCTTTCCATCACAACTCCACACGAGGTCGAAGACTCACCGGGCGCTACTGCATGTAGGGCTCGCCCATCTCAAGGGTCTCATCCATCAGGTCCTGCGGCTCGGGCTTGTAGGTGTCTTCGCCGTTGACGAGTGTAACCAGCAGCCGTTGGTCCGGCCCCGGCAGCCGGATGTCCTGGGTCGCGGTGTTGTAGCCGGTGCGACGGACGATGACGCGGGCGTCGTACTCCAGGAAACCCGCGCCCGGTTCGTCGACGGGGACGGAGAACGTGCCATCAATATCGGAAAGGGCGCGTTGCAGGTCTTTGCGTGACAGCCGATCAGGATCGAGCGAGACCTCGATCGACGCCATCGGCATGCCGTTGCCCTGCGTTAGCCGCGGGTCGTCTTTCTCTACGATCTGCATATGGGAGACAGCGCCTTCTATCACGACGCCCTGCAGCCGATACGGGCTGCAACCCGTCAGGACCGAGGCGATCGTCAGGCCCAACATGATTGTCAAAAAGTCTGTGAACCCGTTGAGTGTTTTCATGCGAGACCTAAAGCAAATCATGGCCGATGCTCCCGCACCGGTGGGGTGGATCAGAGCTGAGGGACTTTGGACTTCTCGACCTTGGGCAGGTCCTTGAGGCTGGACAGGCCGAAGGCTTCCAAAAAGCCCTTGGTCGTGCCATACAACATGGGGCGGCCGATCTCTTCGGCGCGACCGACGATCTTGACCATGTGCCGTTCCATCAGGCTGCGCAGCACCTCGCCGCACGCGACGCCGCGGATGCTCTCGATCTGGGCACGCATGATCGGCTGCTGATACGCCACGATCGCAAGCGTTTCCATCGCGGCCGGGCTCAACCGCGTCTGGGCACGGCTCTTGTGCAATTCACTGAGCACGTCCGCGTATTGCGGCAGCGTCAACACCTGCAGCCCGCCGGCGACTTTCTCGATGCGGAAACTTCGCCCGGACTTCTCGTAGACCTCGTTGAGCTTATCCGCCGCGTCCTGGATAGCCTTGGGGCCGAACCCGCCGAGCAGGTCCGAGAGCTTGCCGGTGGTCATCGGGCGGTCGGTGGTCAGCAGCGCCGCCTCGACACGCAGCGCCAGCGCCTCGGCCTGCTTGCGCGTGAGCTTGGGTTCCTCGGCCTTGGGCTCCTTGGTCTTGGCCTTGGGCTTGGGGGCTTCGGCGGTCTGGGCCTCGGCCTGCTCGGCCACGTCGGGTTGTACAGCTTGGTCGGTGTCGCTCATCGCCACATTGTACGCCAACCGAAGCGATTTGGGCGGAAGTTCCTAGCACCGTTTTTGTGTTGATCAGAGCTGCGGTACCCCTGTGCCGCCGGGGCCGCGCGGGGGGTAGGCACGGGCCGGGGCCGGGGGGGGGGGGGGCGTGGGGGTCAGGCCAGAACGCCGCTGGTGCGGAGCGAGGCGATGCGGGGCTGAAGGTTCCGCCCGGGGCAGACGGTGGGGCCCAGTTCGCGGTGGGTGTAGACCCGCTGGACCGGGACGCGGTACTTGGCCATGAGGTGGCGAAGCGTGCTCTGCAGCGTGGTGAGCTGCGCCTGGGAAGGGGACTGCTTCTCGAAGTTGCCCAGCAGCATCACGCCGACATTGTGCGGGTTCTGGTTGCTGACGTGGGCGCCCTGATAGGCGATAGAGCGTGCTTCGATGACCCGGCCGGCGCGGTCGATGACGTAGTGATACCCGATGTCGCCCCATCGGCGGTCGCGGGTGTGGATGCTGCGGACCTGCTCGAGGCGGGCGCGGGTGCTCTGCACATCGGTGAACCAGACGGGGGTGTGTCCCTCGTGGTGGATCGTGATGCGGTTGACGCCCTGCATGGGGTTGACCTTGGAGCGGATCGGGCCCGAGCGTGTCCACCAGGATCGTGGGACGAGCCCCGGGGGGCCGGCGGTGGCGACAGGTTGGGGGGCGGGCCTGACAGGGGCTTGCGGGACGGGGATGGCGCGTGTGCTGGGGTTGGGGCGGATAGGCTTGCTCACCCCGTTTGGCCAAGGGGTGCCGGGCCTGTGGGACAGGCTGGTAGTGGTCTGGGTGCAGCCGGTGACCAGCATCCCCAAGGAAGTCAGCAGCAGTTGTCTACGCGTGAGCTTCATGCGTTGGCCTGTGTGTGTCGTGTCCGCTGTCGTGGCGCGGAATGTGGGTGAACCCGGTGTATCTTACAGCTATAACCTAACAAAACATCGGCGGTCCGGTCGAGGGTTCTGGATAAATTATCGGGCGCTGGGTGAGTAAGGATACGGGTTGTGAGGTATCGGTAGGGGGTGACTGGGGTTAAGCGTGAATGTGTGCGTTGTGTGAGTGGGACGCCGGCTTAATCGACCTCTGATCGGACGGGGAACTCGGGGGATGTCGTTATGCAGCCGCTTCGGCTGGGGAGGATTCTTTGGGGGACTCAGCTGCCCCAGCGGGCAGCCGGCGTTTGCGTGCGATGAGGATCAGGGGGTGATCGGGGTTGCCCTGGTTGGGATCGGAGAGGATATCCCATCCGCGGACCCCCTGGACCTGCATGATCAGTTCCTGGGCTTTGTATCGCCGTTGCGATTCGTAGGGGTCCTGAGTGTGTTCCTGACGTTGGGTGAGGATGACGATCAGCCCGTCGTCAGCCAGGACACGGTGGGTGTCGCGGAGCAGCGCGACGGGGTTGTCGTGAGTTTCCAACTGATCGTAGACCAACGCGATGTCGGCCGAGCCGTCGTCCAACGGTACCCGGCGGATGTCCGGCTGATGCACAAAGGACGGTGGGCTCGCGGGGTAGGTCTGGCTGGCGACGAACTGCTGGGCGATGCTGATCTGGTTGGGGTCAGTATCGGTCCCGGTGCAGGTCAGCCCCTGCCCGGCCAACAGGTGGGGGATCAGCCCGCTTCGGCAGCCGATCAGGGCGAACCGCTTGGGCTTGTCCGCGTCTTTTTGTGGCTTGATCTGTGAAAGCACCTGCAAAGCGACCCCGGCCCGCAGCTCGGTGTCGGCCTTGAACTTCGCATCCCGGCCGTACTTCGCCCATTCGCTACGCTCGATCGCCTTATGCTGATCCGCCGGGCAGGCGGCGATGGGTTTGGCGGTCGGCGTGCCGAAGACCTGGGCGTTCCAGAGCAGCGGCGTGCCCGTGTACTTCTCACGCACCACGTCCAGGTCCGGGGCGATCCGGTCAAAGCCCCATTTTTCGCGGAACGTGTCGAGGGTTTTCTTAACGCCCTTGTCCGTGTCAGCCGTGGTCTTGCGTGCACCGCGCAGGCCGTGACGGTGGGTGTATTCGACATGCGGGATCGCGAAGCACGCCCAGCCCTTGAGCCTGGCGGCCAGCCCGAAGTCGATCGTCTGCCCGCGTAGGATACTTTCGTCGTACCCGCCAACGTCGTCGTACACCGCCCGCTTGCAGCAGTAGAAGCAGCCCATGACGTGGTCGACTTCCAGTGCGTGATTCACCGCCTCGCGCTCCTGGCCGGCGTAAATGTGGTGGTACCCCTTGGGGTGCAGCAGCCAGTCGCCGAAGGCATGGATCTTCCCATCCAGCCGCAGCTGCTTCGGCCCGAGGACGCCCAGCCTTGGGTGTCCCTGATCAAAAGTCTCGCATAGCAGCGCCGCCCAGTTCGGCGTGAGCATGACGGTGTCCCCATCAAGCCGAACCAGAATATCCCCAGCCGACTCACGCACCAGCCGGTTGGCCCCGATCGACAGAACCCCGGTGTGCTCCGCCTCGATGAGTTTGAGGAACACCTGCCCGCCGCGCCAGGTCTTCTTCGCCCATGTCCGCAGCGTGTCCAGGCTGTCGTCGGTCGACCCGTCGTCGTAGGCGATCACCTCCAGCGGGGTCGGGTCGTTGCCGAGCGTGTCCTGGATGGATTGCAGCAGGTCCCCCAGCAGATCGGTCTGGCCGTTGATCGACGAGGCCTTGCCGTTGTTGTAGTTGGGGATCAGGATGGAAACTCTAGGCGCAGGATCACTCATGAGGATGTTATCGGCCGTTTCCTGCGTCTGACGACACCCGGCCCCCGGCCCGCAAGCCCCGCCCCCATTTCCCCCGTGTCCGTGTCCACTTTTCCCCTCTGTCTAGAGGCGGGCATTCTTTTTAGTTGTTTGTTATCAGTGGATTCCATGATTATCAGATTTTGGAGTCGGCTTTTTTAAATAGGGGGGTGACAGGTTTGGGCGCACAGGTGGGGCTTACGGGGCAAGGTGGTCTTGTAGACTAACTAAGCCCACAGATCGCAGGTCAGCGGGCGAGCCATCAAACGGTCTGTTTTTTGAGTTCTATACGGGAGGCGTGTTTTGACGCGACAGGAACTGGCGGTCTTGATCTGTAAGACAATCGCACTCTGGCTGTTTGCTCAGGTTGCGATCATGAGTGCCGGGGTGGTCATTATGTTTACTAAGCTGGCTGCCAGTTTATTTAGTGCCCGGGGTCCATCGGACGGATGGATTAGCTTCTTGTTTACAGGCGCCCCGGCAGTCATTGCGTTGTCGGTCGGCCTGGTGTTGTGGTTTAAGGCCGAGGCCATCGCGGGCCGGATGGTGAAGATTGATCCTGCTCCCATCTTCACGGGGGGTGTTGATTATGAGTTGGCGCTACGCATCGCGTTGATCGCGGTGGGCATGTATTTGTTGATCCCGTCTTTGAAGGACTTGTCCGCGGCTTGTTTTCAGGTGGCGATTGCCGATTACCCGGTCTCGGAGTGGTGGGGTGACAGTGATTGGAGAGCATACCTCTTTGCGGATTTGATCAGCTTTTTCCTGTCCTTGTGGTTGATACTGGGTTCAAAGGGGGTTGCCCGCCTGATCCGCATGGCCAGGGGGCCGGGGTACGGCCCGACC
>CBDUNP010000004.1:0-28174 GCA_965368605.1 uncultured bacterium
GGAGGAGCTTGGGCCGCACCTCGCGGGGCTGGGGGTGAGGGAGGATGGGTGGCGGCGGCGGGCGTCGGGTTGGGGGTTGGTATTGGGGGAGATGAAGAGACGGCCGATGAATCGGCCTTGACCGGGGGGGGCCGGGGGGAGGGGGAAGAGCGCTAAGCCGTGAGCGGCTGGGGGGAGGTGTGGCACGTTGGGGTGCTTCGTGGGGTTGGGGGTCAAGGGATGCGGGGGTGGGTGGAATTCTTGACCTGCCCCTGAAACTGCGTATCCTTAAGGGCTTGCCGCGACGCCCCCTTCGTCTAGTGGCCTAGGACATCAGGTTCTCATCCTGGAAACACGGGTTCGACTCCCGTAGGGGGTATTTTCACCGGTTATAGATCCGCTGCGGCTGGGTAGATGCCAGGCATATGCGGTCTGCTCATGTCGGTATTTATTACCACGCGAAAAGCCGGGGCAGACGGGGCATGTTAAGACACACGTTCGTAGACGGGGCCTTCCCCCGATGTGGTAACTCCACCCGATCCCCCTCGTGAGCCCGGGCAACATCGCGATGGGAAGGTGTATCGCGTTATTGTGGATCGTATCTTCCTGAACACGTCGCGGCTGACAGACTTGGGTTTACCATGAAGGCAACAATGCGTCTGATTTCGACGACTCTGGTTATTTATGTGCTGGCTTGCGTGCCTTGGCTAACGTTGGGCCCGGATGGTCATGGTGGGTATGTGCTGGGGGCTGACGATCGTAAGACGCATGGTGACGGGGGTGATTCTCTGCTGACGCTCGGAGTCGTGGTTCATCCCAGTGTGCCTGAAGGCCGGAGGGTTATTGGCGAGCTGTTGCAGATCGGGTTTGATAAACACCCGGACATCACAACACTCGAACGGCAGGCCATCGACGCGGTCCTGAACGAGATCGAGTTCGGCTTGTTCTTCGATGACGGCGGGCTGAGCCGGAGGATTGATGCGAGCCGACTTCTGGACGCGGATGCGTTGGTGTTGGTGCGTCCGTCCTCTGTGAACCGTGAAGCGTTGAGTGTTGTCGTGGTCGAGGCGGGGAGCGGGATCCGTCTGCTGACGCACACGGTCGCGGCGGATACGGACCTGGAGTTGGCGGCCGAGACTCTGGTGGAAGTGATCAAGCCTCGGTTGGATCGGATGCATGCCCATGCCCAACACCTGATTGCGGTGCCCGCCTTTGTCGATAAGCGATTGGTACGGGGCGGAGACCCGCTGGGTGATCGACTGGCGGAGTTGGCACGGGGCAGGCTGGATCGTGAGTCGGGGCTGCGGCTGATCGAGGTGGGTGACGCCGAGGCGTTAGGCCTGGAAATGAAGTTGCGTGGCGAGGGCCGCCTGGGTGATCGCGGCACACCTCTTTATCTGCTTGGAGAGATCAGCGGGGACCCGACACAAGCGGGTTTGGTCAACCTATCACTTCGGATTGAGCGTTCGGCCGAGGTTCTTTCCAGGCGATCAGCCGAGAAACTGAGGCCAAGCGAGGCGGCCCGGTACTGCCTGGACACGTTGCCGGAGATGTTGAAGGAAGCGACCGATCTTGAGTCTTCTCGGGTCGGGGCATCGGAAGAGAGCGTGCGGCTGTTGAACCGGGCGGACACGTTTCTTCGTGCGGGAGATACGCGTCAGGCGTTTGAGCTCTTGCAGGTGGCCCACCTGTTGGACCCTGACAACACGTCGGTGACGGCCCGGTCGTTGAGTCAGCTTCGCACGCTGGTGTGGCAGGTTCTGTTTGATGAAACGTCGGGGGTTGCATTTGAGGAGCGTGCGCAGGCGTCCTTCGATCTGTATCAGACGGGACTGGAGCAGGTCCGTCGGGAGTTGGAGGCCTCGTTGTTCGCGCCCGGTTCGCGGCGGCGTGCCGGGGTTCCCATGCAGCAACTCATGCAGTACATGATTTATGCGGACCAGAAGTTCCTGATGCGGTACAGCTACAGCGGGGTATCCAATACGGAAAGACGGGAGAGGTTTCTGGCCGAAGAGATAAGGCCAAAGGTTTATGAGGCGCGCCGCGTTTTGAAAGACGCGATGCTCAAGCGTCTGATGGAGCTTGCGGCCGCCGGGGACTTGGGAGGGCGAGAAGATGACATGGCTTGGTTTTTTATAGATGTCGGCAAATATGGTGAGACCGCTGAGCAAGAAACTGCCTGGCGTTTTGAGGCAATCAAGGCGCTTCAGGACGCCCCCAACTTTGAGCGTGCCGCGAGTCGGTTTCTTCAGCCAAACGGCCTGACTGTCAGGATTGACCATGCCGAGGGGATGGTGCCTCGGCTTAAGGAGTTGTCGCCCAAGGCGTCGCGGTTTTTACAAGCCCATTTTAATCAGCAAGAGCAAGGCCGCCGCAAGCCGGTCCGGCAGGCCAATAAACCACAAGCTGAGCCTCCGGTTATCGATAAAGACGCCGCGAGGGTCGAGCCGCTGGTCCTACGCGTCACCCAGCCGAAGACACGCGGCGCAAGGCGTGTTCAACCCAAGGGCTGGCTGGACTGTGGGGAACACGGTGAATTGTTGTGGCACGACACCGAGTTGTTTCTGGTCACCGGCCCAGAGACGATACGGTCGCTGTACCTGTTAGACGTGGACGATCACTTCTGGCTGGACCCGACGCGCGAATCGGAACTATGTACGCCGGCGTATGACGGGCGGCATGTGTGGACGGCAATGCCCATCGCGGAACCTCAGTTAATCATTATCGACCCGAAAGACGGTACGGCGTATTCGTTCGACAAGGATTCGGGCCTGCCGCCGATGGATGGCGGGGTCTCGGTAGCGGCGTTGGGTCCGGGCCGAGCGTTGGTGACCGCCAGCTTCGGGACGTGGCAGAACCTTCGAGCATGGTCGGCCATCGTGACGTTCACGCCAGGCGAGGGGATAAGTATTGACGTGTTTCGCGAGGCGACCTCTGTCGCCGATGCTGCGGACGCCGGCAAAGGACTGAAACCCTTCTACACGGGCGAGTCGATCGCATTGACCGACCCGAACGACCCGCAGAACATAGTTGTACTGGTTGATCAGCCGCGTTCCCTCGACCGGATGTGGCATGTGAGCACGCAGAAGCTGCTGGTCTGGCCGAATCAAAAGCGGAGCCGGCTGTGGCACACCCGGGACGGGATATCCGAGGGGCTTATTTTTACGACCTTGCTCGACGGGAAGCTTTATCACACGGGTCCGGAGGTCCGAGCAGGGAAGCAAGGGGCGCACCTGATGTCTTTCGATATGCAGACACACCGGATGCGATCGGAGCGGCCGATGCGAGAAGGTGAGGGATTCCTGAGCGCCGCGAAGCACGGGGGGCTTTACTGGGTGCTGGGTCTTTCCAACCGTCATGACGTTACATTGTTCGTCGGCACGGACCTGCTCAGTGCGAACGAGCCCGTGTGCGTTCTGGGAAATATCGGGCTGCAGTACGAGAAGGTTGACAAGATTTACGGGTCCAGATTCCTCGGGCTGGTGTCGCTGCGCGATATCAGCAATGGCTACGACGTTGCGAGGGTCATTCCATCTGAGGGGCTCATCGAGAAGGTCGCTCACTCACGCCCCGAGCAGGAGCAGTCGCGATGAAACGGCATACACGATGCGTTTATGTATTAACGGCCCTGGCTTGTCTGTGTGTGGCAACCCCTACGGTGACGGCGATAGAGTTGATCGAAGGCCGAGCCGTATTCGAGGAGAGGCTGACCGGTGAGGCGTACAACCAGCGGTTAGAGGCGGCGCTGCGTGAGATGCCGACGGTCGAGGCACTTGAAGCCTCAACAATGCCGACCGTGGGCACGCATGTTAACTGGATTGTGTCGGGGTCTCAGGCGGAGGACCTGGGCCTTGGTGCGGGGGACGTGCTTGTCTCGCTGAACGAGCGTTTGCTATGGCCCGGGTGGGTGGACTGGGGGGAAAGGCCCCGGCCGCTGACATTGAACCTTGTGACCGCAAAGGGGCAGTCACGGTCGGTGATCGTACAGCCGGGGATAATCGGCATAAATCATTCGCCTTACCGGCGATCTGACCTGGCTTATATCCGTCGGCCCGGACGGCTGAAGTCTGTCGACCGTGAGGTGCTTGCCGGGGTCCTGATGATCGACAAGGACCCCGATCTTGCGGAGACCGCGTGGGCCCGCGCGATGGCTGGCGGCTATCAGGCGGACGATCTGTCGAACACCTGCGCGGCCTTGATCGCGCTGGGTGATAACAAGATGGGGATTGCGGAGGACATCGCGTTGCAGGTTCCTCCGCTTGACGCGGATCATGCTTACCGTTTACACCCGATCGAGCGTTTGCGGATCGCGCTAGCAAGCGGACGGTTTGGGCCGGTCTTCGATCTGCCTGCTGGTTTTCTGGAGAAGCGGGATCTGGATGCAGAAAATCTGCGGGCGTTGAAGGAACTGAGTGATGGCGCGAATGATATCGATCTGCCCCCGACCCAGGCTGCGGAAGGGATGAAGCGGATCGACCTGATGGGGTCTGTGATGCCTATCGATGATCCGGCTCTCGATACCAGCCGCCCGGCGCAGTTTCCCGGGTTGATGGAGGGCGGCGACTTCGCGATGAGTGCGGGGCCGGGGCAGTTTCGTGCATGCTATATCGGGTTTCGTGAGCCGGCGGAGAATATTGAAGTCGTGGTGCGATACACGATCACGGCCGAGGCCCGGCAGACGCGGTGGGCGAGTATGTTTCAGGTTGCTCTGCTTGACCGTGATTACCGTAAACGCCACAAGATCCGCTCCGACCAGGTCCGTAGCAAGGATATCCGGGCGAGGATGACCCACATGGGGGTCGGGATCGAGCGTGCCGCGAACGATGAAACAATCATACATCTTAATTTCGGCCAGTTACCCAGCGACATGGATTTCTTCGCTACGGCGTATCAACGGCCGGACCCTCTTGAGTTTGAGGTTAGGATCGTGAAGGTGGGTGGGCTTGTCGAGGCGCAGCTTAATGGCGCAACTATCGCTTTGGCCCCGGTTCGGGAGAGCACGGATCAGCACGGCGTGTTTTTTCAGGTCATCGGTGCGCGTGTGAAAGTGCACGAGGTCCGTGTGTCTGCGCTTGAGTAGCGGTTATTAGAGCGGGTCGCATCAATACAGCGTTTTTCTTGTCACCTGCGCGAGGTTGGGGGTCCGGTGAAGGCCGGGCTGGATGCCCGCCTTCGCGGGCATGACGGGCAGCTATTTTGTTATACGCTCTAAAAGCCTAATAGCGCATCATTGTGTCGGGCGTGTGTCCAGCAGGACGCGGAAGCCGATGGTTCGGATGCTTGAACTTTTCGTGCGGCGTGCTGAGGATCGGCAGCGCTCGGGTGTGTCCAGCCAACTGCCGCCACGGATGATGTACTGCCTGCGTGAGGCGTCGTTGAGCCCGGGGTCAGACCGTGAGGAGATGCCGTCGCGGTCCAGGTAGCTGCTGGTCCATTCCGAGAAGTTGCCGTGCATGTCGTAGAGGCCCCAGGCATTGGGGGCGAGCGATCGCACATATGAATAATTCTTAGCAGAGCCGATCACGCCGTCGTAGCTGCACCAACCGATTTTTCGTAGATCGTCGATGCTGTCTCCGGAGGCGAAGCGGGTGTCGGAGCCGGCGCGGCACGCGTATTCCCACTCCTCTTCGGTGGGGACGCGGTAGTTCAGGCCGGTCATCAGGCTCAGCTTTCGGCAGAAGGCGGCCCAGTTTCCTCCGCCGGGGATTCCGGGGGCATCGTCGGGGGTCGGGCCGTCCTTCATGACGTGGCGGTATTGAGCGCTGGTGACTTCGGTGACGCCCATCCACAAGCCGGCGGGGATGTCGACCTCTCGCAACGGCTCGACCTTTGCATAAGGCGAGTTTGGGTCGCGGTTACCCATGGTGTAACGCCCGGCGGGCAGTTCGACCACGGGCATCCAGGCCGGCCCGGGGTGAGGCGCTAAGGGTTGTTCGCCCCTTGGTGTGTCGGCGGAGCCCGCGGGCCACTCCAGCATGGCCTTCATGCGGATATGAGGGCCAGCCCCGGTGATGGCGGGCGGGTTCCAACGCGCCAGGACGTGGCCTTGCTTGGCGCCCCCGAGCGGGATGCCTTCGATTTTGATTTCTGTGTTTTCATCCTCGGAGAGGAAGAGTTTGTCGCCGTTGCGTTGGAGGTTGGTCCAGTGGTGCCCGGTCTTGCCCCGTCCCGATGCGAGCAACCCGATCCGGTCATAGGTTTTTCGGTCTGTGATATTCACCAGCGATCCGCCGTAGGCTTTGGCCAGGCCTCGGGCCTCGGGGTAACTCCACTTACCCGGAACGTTCAGCAGGAAGCGGTCGCCTATCAGCGTAGCCGATTCGGGGATGTCGGGGCGTCGATCCAGAGCGGCGAGGTGCTCGGGTTTCAGTTCGATCGCCCAGGCCATCCGTTCGTTATCCTCTTCGGTCACGGCGTGATCCTGAAGCACGCCGACCAGCCCGTAGTAACGTGAATCAACCAGGTGAAACCGTCGGTAGCCCATGAGGTGGCGTATCTGAACCCAGGGGCGGTGGTCATTCCAGGGGTCGTAATCGTCTGTTTCGATTTCAGATAAATCGGGTTCGATGGGGCCGAGTTTTCTGGCGATGTCGGTCAGTGATCTTGATCCCCAGAGTGCTCCATCGCCACCGATGGTCATGAAGACGCCGTCGTGTAGCACCATGCCCGTCACGCCCTGGCCGATGAATCCGGGGCGGAGGCGAGTGAAGCTTGCGTCTTTCATGTTGTATCGTTTGACGGTTTCGATCCCCCCCGTTTCCTCGGGCAGGTTGCCGGTGAAGTACAACGCGCCTTGATGGACAAAGCACTGTGCGAGGCCCTGGCCGTAATGATCGTAGCGTCCCCATTGGAAAATCTTTATCTCGCCAGAGTCCGGCGAGACGATCAGCTTTTGGCCTGCGTCTTCGTGGTCGAGCATGCTCTGAAGGTCGACGATGACGACCTGCCTGGAAGGGTCGTCGGGGTCGGAGAGTGTGGCCGCGTTACGGATATCGCCGGAGAGGTTGAAGTTTCCGATCTTCGACTCGGGCATGACCTGGCGGACGATGTTGACGTTCAGGCCTGCTTTGGGGTCGAAGGAAGTTCTCGCGTGCCAGCCTCGGGCCTTGTCGGACAGGTGTATCGTCGAGGCACTGATCAAGACCTCGCCTGTGTCCAGGGGTGCGACCGCGACGCCGCCCGCCATGGGGAACAGGCCGTCGGCGGCGGTGTATTCCGAAGCGGCGAGTGTCTGAAGATCGATGACGCATAATCGGCCGGGGTCGGACAGCGTTGCGATCCACACATACCGTCCATCGAAGCACGGCCGGGCGATCCTGACGGGCATTTCGTCGTCCTGAGGCTGGCGGAGTTCAGGGGGCAACGTATAGATCGTCTTGATCTGGTCCACGCCGGTCATCAGGTAAACACGCCAGTCGTCATAGAGCAACTCGCCGAAAGCCCCGGCATGCGTCCATCCTGCGGGGAGGATTTCGATTGGTTTGTTGCTGTCGGGGTCTGTTGCATGCAAGGACAGGTGCCGGGCCCTGATCGCGGACGGGTCCACTTCCCGCGGTTCTTCCGACTCCTGCCAGTGCAGCTCGTTCTCGGATTTAAGATAAGCTTCGATCGCGGCGTTGCGGTGCAACGGTCCGTCCTGCATGTGGTATTGCCGGTTGTCCATGTTCAGGACGTTGGCGTGTTCATAGGCCATCAGCCCCCGGGGGGAGAGCTCGCCAAGCAGGCGGTCCATCTTCTCGACGTCTTGGCGCAGGTGTTCGATGTCGTAGCCCGCCATCAAGGCCTGGGCCGCGTCCTTGGCATCCGAGCGGTCCTGGAAACGCTTGAAGAGTTCGAAGCGCTGGTTGAAGGGCAGGTGATATGAGGGGTCGGTGTCGCGTTGGTAGTAGAAGAGGCCGGCTATAATTCTTGCGCTGAAGGGTTTGAGCTGCTGATCGTCCGCACTCATAACCAACCGGTATAGCCGCTGATTGTGGCGTTGAAACAATTCATAGGCGTGCTGTAAAGCAGCGGCGGCATCTTCCCCCTCCAGGTCTTTTAAGTGCCTGAGTATCAGACCGATGTTGCCGGAGTCGTACATGAGGCTGGTGCGGCCTTTTCTGTTTTTGTACGTGTGGTCGCCCTGCCGAATGATCCGGTCCATGGCGATGGCGTGATGGTCGATTGTCGCGCGGAGTCGCTCCAGGCTGGCGTCTGCCTCGATGGCGTTATCGGGGTGATACTCGCCGTAGACTTGTTGTGCACGGATGTAATCGAGGGCGAGCTTGCGGAGTTGCGTGCTGTCGGGGTCCAGAAGGATGGCGGTTTCGATCAGGTCACGGCCCTGGCTTGCGTCACCGACCATGGCCAACTCGGCGGCGCTTTGCTTAAGCTGGGCGATGATCTGGGCGGAGTCGTCGGGGTTCTGGGTAGCGTCCTCTTGCGTGACGTGTTCGGAGAGGATTGTGTTGCTCGCCTGGATGCCCTGACGGATCAGATCGGGGATGGTGGAGGCTGTAGCGGCATGTGTTTTCGGGGGGTGTGAGTTTCTTTCGGCCTTGAGTTCGAGGGTGATGTGTCCCTGGTTGCCGGACTGGTTAGCCACGCGGCCGGTCAGGAAGATCGGGTCGGGCAGAGCCTTGAGGCGGTCGTCGCCACGGACTTTCATCTCGCGAGCCAAAGCGCGTGCTTCGTCGACTTCTAAGACAAGGATGCCGGGCAAGGAGTCGATCGTGGCTTGGACGGCTTCGGTGAGTTGGCTCCCAAGCCGAGGCGGTTGGGGATCGAGGCGTGCATCGACGAAGGGCGGTACGGCTACGATCAAACGGACGCCTTGGGATGAGGCGTTGAGTTTTTTCTGAATCGCCGCGGCCAGCTCGTTAGCCGACTGTTCAGGCTGTGCATCCTTGGGGACGCGGTAGCTTGCCAGGCGCAGGCCGTAGCGTGTTTCGATGAGCGTGACAGCGACCCTGTCGGGGTTGGACTGGGAGTGGTGGACCATGACCAGCGCGTCGGCATCGAGCAGGTTGACGATATCGAGCCGCCCCGCCACCGCGTCTGCGCCGGCGATTTTAGACAGGCTGATCTCGTCAAGCACGGCCTGGAACTCGTCGCGTTCCAGCAGTGAGAAGGCGTCCGCCTGCATAAGCGAGAGCGTAAGCATCTCTGAATAGATTTCCAGGCCGTCGGGGTTGGCGGCGTCGGTGATCACGGCGAGGCGGAGCGTCTTGGCGGACGCGAGCACATCTACATCGTCCGCCGACACACGGGCCGGGCAGGCCAGTAGTAGTGCGAGCGTGACGGAGAGGATGCATGAAACCCATCTGTACACGGCTGGCCGGGGCTGATTGTTACGTGATCGGTTCAATGAAGCGTCTCCAGCTGTTCTATGCTATCCGCCGGTTGATTTGCGTGTAATGATCCACATGGCGGGTTGGTCGGGCTGACCGGAGTAATTGGGGTATCCTAAAAATATACTGTTGTCGTCGAGTTGAACGGCCAGCTTCCATGTGTGGTTGTGGAATCGTTCATGGACTCGGCCCTTGGCATCCATGATCGACCCGGTGTTCTGGTGCGTGATAAAGATGTGGTCATCAATTCTTACGGGGAAGCGTCTCTTGAAATAATGCTCCCAGTCCTCTGGGATCTCCGGGGCTTTATAGGGCCGGAGTTTTCCGGCATCCGGGTCAAGCACCGAGACCCCTCGTCGGAAGTGATTCGTTACCAGGACGCGGTCATCCTGTACCCAGCAATAAGAATTGCTGGTGGTCCCCTGGATCTTGTCGACCGATCCCGAATCCAGATCGTATTGCCAGAGCCCGCGCATATCTCCCGCGCCGTTGCCTTCGATGACGAACCAGAATCGGTTGTAGCCTTTCAGCGTCTGGATATCCTCAACATGGTAAGGAGACACACGATCCAACGGTGAATCGGCGGTCGTGGCGAGGGCGTTGGTGATCACGTCCAGGCGGCCGGTTTGGGTGTCAAGCATCGCCAGGCCGTTGGCGCATCCGACGACAACTTGATCCCCCACCACATCCAGGGACCGGACAAACGCGCCGGGGAGCCCTTGTTCCGTCCCGTACCTTGCGACACTCCCGTCTTTCTGAGACACCACGACCAACCCATCTACCCCGCCGGCCACGAGGTAGTTATTAACGACCACCATCTGAAGATACTGCTTGCCCCAAGCGTTAATATGTTGCAGCCTCGCCTTGCCGATCCTTTTTAGATCGCCGCCACGCATCGCGCACCGCGTAAACACCCATACATCGGGTTCCGTGGTAAACCAGGCGATATACAGTGTGCGATCGGTATCCCCCCGCTGCCCGGTCAGGAGGTATACGGCCGGGTGGCGCATATCCTCGCCCACACCCTTTACCGTAATCAGTTGCGAGTTGTATGCGTCCCAGGCATCGGGGGTCTCCGGGGTCTTTCTATCTGCGATCTTCTTCTCGAGCTTGGTGCCGTAGCGCAGTAGCACGTCTCTGCCATGCGCCTGTTCTTTGCTGACTTCGATCTGACTCAACAAGGCAAGGAAGTGTTCTAAGCGATCTGTCTGTTCGCGAAGTCCCTCGCTCTCACTGAAGTCGATGAGCCGGACGAAGCGGCTGGCATTCCAGCGCAGCAGCGGATCGATGTCACCCGAGGCCTCGACCCGGTCCAGCAGGCCGTCGATCCATTCGCCGAGGAGGTCGACCCGCATCAACCAGTTTACGGGGTCTGTGGCAATGTGGCCGTCGACCGTGTCGGACCCGAGGTCGGTACCGACCCATTCCGGGCGGTCCATCCCGATATCTTCACATAATATTTTCAAGAGCTTTAAGGCTTCTTCGGTACGGTTCTCCTCGTGTGAAAACTTGAACGTATACCATTGCGCGATGATATGCAGTCCCAGGTCATCCTGCGTCAGCATCCAATCGAATAGCGGCTTGGCGTCTGTATATCCAAAATGCAAGGGCATCTGTTCGGGCTTGTGGTCATACGCTTCCCACCACATGAAATTATCGTCGATCCCAAGGATCACGGGGTCATAGGACCAATCTTCCCTGCTGCCCATTTCTTCTCGCATCTGCAGGATCAGGGCTTTCGCGCGGGTCACATATTCCTCGCCCGAAGCGACCCACAGGGGCAGGGTACCGAGCCTGCTTCCGATCAGCCTGGTTACATCCAGACCTTTTTCCAGGTGGTATTCCATCGCCAGCCCATACACGTCGTCATAGGTCTTCAGAATCTGCTCCAGGTTATGCTTGTCTTGCTTGGTCTTAGCGTTCCGGAGCGATTCGTGATAGTGGATCGGGAACCAGTCAACACGCCTTGACAATTCTTTCGCCGAAGATGGGTGGCGCAGACGCTGAAGCCTGACCTCTTGCCGTCGGCGTATGGCCTTGATCCCCAGCGAGGTGTCTATCAGGGGTGGCAGGTACCCCAGGTTGCTGCCCATGTGATAATAGACCCACCAGGCCTCCTGCAACCGTTCGGGGGCGTCGTCGATGAGCAGTCCGGCCTCAACGAGGCCCGTCGCGCTGTCGAAGTCTTGGTGGCTGACACGCCAGTGGGCCCGGGCGATGAGGGCAGCCGCCTCTGCCGGGCCGGCGAGTGTGGGTGTCTTGGTCTCAACTAAGGCAAGGTGTTCGGCAATCACTCCTCGCGCCGCTTCACGCAGTTCAGCCGGGCCTGCTTCGGTCGACACCGTTTTCAGTGATATCGGCTTCTGTGTGCTCAGGTCGGTGACCAGGATCACAATCTCGGCTTTGTCGCCGCCATCTAACGGCCGAAGCTCCCCTTCGATGACGACGGCCGAGCCGACGATGGAGGCCTCGCCGCCGACCAGTTGGGTTTCGCGTTTGATCTGGGCGAGTTGTTCTCTTTCGACGACGCGGACGTGTGGGATCGCCTGGAGGTCGGCGCGGATCAGCGGGCCGAGCTGGCTTGCGGCGGACTTTAGGCGCTCGACATCTGCGGACGCGGTGATGCCCATGACAGAGACGTACACCATCTCTTCCGGCGGGACAAGAGTTTTTTGCAGTGCCGATGTGAGGATGGATCGTAGAGTGTTGGTGAATGAATCGGGTTGCCGAGATTCCAAGAGTGCTTCTGTGAGGATGACGCCGTGCCAAGTGTCCATGACCCGTGCGTAGAGGTGCTGGCCGTTGGGTTCGATGATCAGCAGTGCGTCGGCACGCAGCGCTTTGCCGACGGCGAGGGCGGCTGCCGGGTCCGACAAGGCGGAGAGTGAGAGCGATTGCTCTTTGATGACCTGGTCGAGTTCGGGTCGTTCGACCGGTTGGGCGTCGAGGTCGGCCAGCAGTTGGACCGCGGTGGCTTCGGCTAGCTGCGACGGTTTGTCGTCGGGCTGGACAAGGATCACACCCAAGCGGACGGGTTCGGGCTTGGCGGCTAGTGTATGCGTCACGGCCAAAAGCCCGAAACAGGCGGAGAGAAGCACTGGTATTAATCTGGTTGGGTGTGTCATATTTCAGCGGTCCCGAATCGGTCAAGGTGATGCATGATTGGCGTAGATAGTCGGTGGCGGCGCTATTCGTAGGGCTTAAGTAATTCCCTGACCGCGTCGTTCTTGGCGAGGTCGATCGGGCGTTTGCCGTCATCGTCCATTACGTCCGGGCTCGCCCCCAGGCGTAGGAGCAGGCGTACCTCCTCGGTGTATCCATCCTTGGCGGCTTCTATTAAGGGTGCGTCAAGCCAGTAGCCGGCCGACACGTTTAACGAGTACCCCTGAGCGACCAGGTCCAGCGCGCGGTCGAAGTAGTTAAAGAACCAGAGTGTGCTAGCCAGCAGATCGCCCTGCCGGTGGTCTTCGATGACCAGCTCCAGGTCGATGTTGTGTTCTTCGACGAGCCAGTCGTAGAGATCAATCTGTCGGCAGGAGACCGCGTAGTGTGCGGCGGTGGTGAAGTCGAATCTGCCCAGACCACCGATCACGCGGAATCTTTGTGGGGGGATGGTGTTAGGGTCATACCCTTTGCTGATTAATTTTTGAGTCAGTGACCTCGAGCCTGCGTGGATCGCCACAAGCAGCAATTCTGGATAATTCTCGGGATCGACCGCCCCTTGATCAATCAGACGCTCGACCATTTCATAGTCATTTCTGTTGATCGCGTAGATGATTGGGGGCATCCTACGCCAATCGTATTGATCCGCCAGGGCCCCCGCCTCCATCAGTCGTGTGGCCAGATCGGTGTGCCCGTTGAGGATGGCGTAGCTCAGTGCCGGGACATAGTGGCCGTCATCGTCGGGCATGTATGTCGGGTCCGCCCCGGCGTGCAGCAGCATGTCCATGGCCTGTTCGTCGCCTTGCGCGATCGCGATCAGGAGGGGTCGGGTGTGATACATGTGCGTGTAGAGGTTTGGGCCGTCGGTTGGTTCAGGCTCGTAGCGTAGGTAGGTATCGAGGGGCGAGGCGTGTTCGATCAGCCAGGCGAGGGAGTCATAAGAGCCGTAACGCACCGCGGCGTGGACGGGCTGGCCCAGTTGCGGGCTTGTGGTATCCAGTGCGGCCCCGGCTTGATGCAGCAGGTCAAGGGTCTGGGGTTGATTGAGCATCGACGCGAGAATCACGGGGCTCAGTTGTGGCTTGCCTGAGGTCATAGCGCCCGGGTCGGCGCCGGCATCGAGCAGGAACCTGACGGCATCAAGCCGGCCGCCTCTGATTGCCGAGAGCAGCGGGCGCCAATCATCCGGCCCTGTTTTGGCGTCGAGGTCTTCGCCTTCGTCGTGACGACGTTTAAGCGCGTCGAGGTCGCCGGCATACGCTTCACGCGCGGCGTCGGATGGTGTGCTTGCGGTGCCTGAATCACTCCCCTTGTAGGGCAAGTCGGCAACACCAAACTGTTCGGCCAAGGTGTCGTAGTGATATGACAAGACTTCGTGGCTACCCTGCTCGGGGATGAGATATAACACCCCGTCGCGGCTGGTGACGTCGATGATCTTCTCATCGACCTGCCACTGCCCTATCGCTGACTGCGTGCCTGACGGCCAGGCCACGATCCGTGTATGCCAAGACTCGTGCTTATCATCCAACGTTACCGTATGCCGTCCGACCCGGTTAGTGGTTGCGTCCATCCAACGGTAAGCGAACCAGACGGTCGATCCGTCGTCATGGATGAGCATGTCTTCGTGTGGTGGGACAGGCGTCGGTGATAACTCATACGAAGCGAGGTCACTGCTCACCCTCACCAAAGTCTCCGTGAACATGATCAGGAAGTGATCGCGTCCGGCCTTGACCCACGCTGGCGTTCCGAGATCGCCAAGCAGGGTCGACTCGATCCAGCGATGCACATCGACCAGTTCCATCGTATCCAGGTTCAGCCACACCGGCTTGCTTCTGCCTATCAATAACGTGTGCCCCGCGGCTGAGAGACTCTCCCTATCAGTCTTTTGTAAGCCTTCCGCTGAGATATCACTGAAGGTCGGCGTGCCTGCGTCCAAATCAGTGACCAGCGAAAGTGCGCCGCTGGCGTCCAGCGTGACCAGACGGGCATCGACATGGATCACAGAGGAAATATGCCGAGACGACAGGCCGTCGGCCCCCACGAAGCTCTGATACTCGCCGGCGGCCGGGTCGTAGCGGACAAGCCCGTTCTGTCGAGTCGCCAACCACAGCCGCCCGTTGACGGCCGCGATCCCATCCATACGGAGGTTCTCCGGCAGCCCTTGCACCAGCGGCGTGGCGGTGAGGCGGAGCGGATCAAACTCAAGGATCGTTCTGGGCCACATGACGCCGAAGTGTTTCGCGTTGCCCCCTGATCCTTCAAAGCCCGCGAGCAAATACATCCGTGAGTTCATCCAGCCGGATTCAAGAAACGTTGGGCGGAACCTCTGCCAGTCCTTGAATCGCAGGTATTTGTCGTCGCCGAACCGCCAATCTATTGGCAACACATCAGGCTCAACCAACACGGCCCCTGCATGACGCAGCGCGCTGTTGGGCCCGCGCTCGGGATCGACGACACGCGCTTTGAGATAGCGCAGGTTCGACTGGATCTTCTGCTGTACAAGCTCATTGGCGGCGCTGTTGTTGATGAGCCCCTGCATCCGCTTGACGTGATTTACGCTGGGAATCGGCGGTTCGGTCTGTTCGGGCGAAACGGGTTCCGGCTTCCCCGGGCGCTTGAGCGCGCCTTCATCCTGGAGGCGGGCGATCTGTTGTTTAAGTGAGCTTATCAGCTCGGGCGTCAGCGCTTCCTCGGGGCGTGAGCGGGCGAGTTCGTCGGCGGTGGGCGGGGCCTTGGGCGCCAGGTTCATGGCGTACCACTCACCCCGGCCGGCGTCGGTGAAGAGTGTTTGCATCTTATGAAATAGCCGCCGGTCATATCGGCTCACGTCGGCTTCAACGATCGGGTAGCGGTCTCGCCAGTAAGGTTCAAGGACCAGACGCCAGGCGTCCCAGACCCTGACCTGTTTTTCGGGGGTGACGTGGTTTAACTTGATGAACCGGGAAAACACTTCCGACTTAGCCATAAAGAGTTCCTGAGCCGGATCAAACGCGCGTCCGCGTGAGTTCACGGGTCGGTCGGCATGTATCTGGGTTATCGCGTCTCCCAACCGGATCAGGTCGTCGGCCATCTGGTCGTACAGTTCGTTGCGTGCCAACTCGGGCATGTCTTGGGGGAGGACCTGAAGCGGCAGGTCGAGGAGTTGTTGGAAACCACGGCTGCTGGCGTAGCCACGGCTTTTGATTTTGCTTTCGCCTTCGATTAATTCATCCATCCACTTCAATCGGCTTAATTTAGTGCGCAGCAGCCGCTCGTTATACAAATCGTGTGACTTGGCAGAAGGCTTCCCGTCGCGGCGGTCCAGCGCCTGTAAGCCGTGCCGTCGGACCACCCGATCGACCTGCCCCATGGCCTGCCTGAAGTAATTCCAGGGCTGGTCGGCTCCCAGCGCGGGATAGAAAAACACCAGGTCCATCCCTCGCATGCCGTTTTCCGGGTCCAGGAAATAGGCGATCTGCTGACGCTCCTGAAACTGGATAAAGCGTTTCACCTGCCAGCTATCGGGGGCGTCGCTGATCCTTACTTCAAGGCGGTCGTTGGATTGCAGCAACAGACGGACCATCTTGTCGCGCCCGGTGAGGGAGATATTTTTTGGCAAGTCGCCTTGTACCGTCTGCCAGACCCGCTGTCCGGCACGTTCGACGGCGTTCTCGATGTCGCGGGCTGGGGACAGCTCCTTGATCTCGATAGGCTCGCCGCCGTGCCATAACACCAGAGTCAACTCAACGGGGAGGTCGCCCGGCGATACCTGCACGGGCTGGCCGTCTTCACCGACCGGGGGCTTTTCTTCCAATAAACCCCACATGTAATAGTCCGCGGCGGTCTGCCAGATATTGGCGTTGTCTGCCGACAACCCGATCAGCATCAGTTCCTGCTCATCCATCGCGAGCGTGGGGTCTTGCATCCGGATCAGCCGGACGGACGAGTCGGCCTCGGCCATGTCGGCGAGTTGATCGGCGAGGCCGGCCTCGAGGTGGTTCAGGCGGTCGCTTCGACTGATATTCCGGAAGAACAGCAGGGATACGATCCGGGCGTTCCTGGAAGCGGTGAGTTTGTCGTGGGCCTCGTGGAGCAACTCACGCACGTCCTCGGCCAGAGACGAGATCGTCTCCGTTGATATCTTGGAGAGGTCGACGGCGGGCTGAGTAAAAGGGATGCTCCGCCGGGTCACACGTTCGGCGGTGGCGGCATCGACCACGGTGAGTTCGAGGTCCTGTCCATTTTCGCCGTCGTGGCGGAACTTGCCGGTGACGATCAGGTGTGCATTTAGCCAACGGCCGAGTTCGAGGCGGTCGGTGGGATTCGAGGTGAGGAAGAATCCTAGCTGGTGTTCCTCAAGGACGCGAGCGATCTCATTGCGTTCGACGTAACGGAAGGCGGGGTCATCGGCGATCAATTGCCGGATGAGTTCGGCGACACCGGCGGCGGCCTGCTCACCGCGCCAGCTGTCGCGGTCGATGCCGAAATCGAGCACGGCGACGGTGGGCCGGTCGGGGTAATCCGGACGCGCGGGCCGGGGAACCGTTTTGTCCGGGGGCGGTTGGGTGTTTGGGGCCTGTGCGTTGGACGGGATGTTGGTTTTGAAGATCGGCCGCAGGAGGAGTTGCAGATTGCCAGCGTTGAGGTACAGCACCCCGCCGATCAGGATAAACGAGAGAATCACTGTGGTGAGTTTAGCGGGGCCCCTCGGATTACCGGGCATCGTCGGCGCCTCCGGTAGATTCGATCAGGTAGGTCAGGAGGCGTTCACCGATTACCCGGCCGGCTTTTTCCAGCGCGGTTTTGCCGGCGACTTCGTCGGCGAGGTCCACGGCGCGGGTCGTGGCGCGGTCGGCGTGGATGATCCGGCCGTCCTTGCGTGAGATCACGTTGATCTCGGCCCGCGCCGAAGCCAGGCGCAGGTCGCCCAACGACCCGGCGGATTCGCTGAATGCTTCACCGATGATCACGACGTTCACCCCCTCGAGTGTGCGGGGCCAGGCGGGCTGGCCGCCGTCGGTGTAGGCGTTGACCCAGTCGGCCAGTGCGTTGTCCTTGACATCTCGGACGTCCGCCCCGGCCTGGATCAGCAGGAGCTTCAGTTCGGTCTCGACGGCGGGGTCAGGCGGGTCGGTCGGTATCTGGATGGCCCGATGCTCTTCGGGGATCACGATCGCGAAGACCGGGAGCTTGCGTTGCTTAAGCTGCTCGATCATGCCGGGGATCGGGTCCTCCGCCAGCTCAGAGGCGACCAGCTTCGGGCCGCGGTCCACAATCTTCGCCGCGGTCTGTTCGGTCAGCTCGAAAACCATCTTATCCAGGGGGGTGTCAAGGTCACCTTTGACAAGCACGCCTTCCACGAGTGTCGTTTCCGTACCGATGATCTTGGCGGTGAGTATCCGGCTCTCGCCGAGCTCGAATATCTTGCCGGTCACCAGCAGCTTGGCGCCGACCACACGGCCGACCTTCAGGGCGTTATTGGTGTCTGTGACGCCGGAGAGGTTGATCCCCTGCTCGTTGAGTGTCTGGGTGAGGGAGCTTCGATCAACGACCCGGAAGCGGTCGGAGCCAGAAAGCATGACTTCAATCGTGTCGTTGATGAGCGTCCCGATCTGGCCGGCTTCTCCGCCCGGGGCCTCGAACCCGAGCACCGCCACGGTGATGGCGGGGTCTTCGGTGGGGACGGGGTTATCTTCGGCTAGAGCGGCTTGCCCGAAGCAAACCACAGCCAGGAGGAGTGCGACGAGAGTCAATGTATTTCGAGTTTGCCAGTTCATAAGAAGTGCTCCGTAGAGGCGTGAGTGCGGGGGTGCTATTGCCTTGCGTCGGTCGTCGTGTGTGTGAGGCATACGTTGACCTTCAGGTGGGTCATGGTCTCGGCTCGGTGGGCATGCTGCCTTAATCGCACCTAACCCGCTTCTGGCCTGTCAATAAAGCTGTTTGGTCGTTGGCCTGCTGCATATGTGACGCACGAAACCCCGGTTATTTTACCCCATTTCGTGATAAATGAGTGGTTCGATAAAAAGTAGGGGCTGCCGCGGTGCGAAGGGGTGTAAAATCTTTAGCCGGGTGTGCGTCAATATCCGTAAGAGCCTCGGAATCCGGATCCCCCGGGAGTTTTACGATCAGCGAGCAGTGGAAAGAGCGAGTTGTGGAGCGGGCCTGTAGCGACGGCTCGAAGCACTTCCGGATAGCCCGCCGGATCGTTGGCGATGCGGCGGCCGCGGAAGACGTGTGTCAGCAGGTATACCTAAAGGCGCTCAATGCCCGTGAGGATATCCGGGACCCTCACAGGCTGCCCGCCTGGCTGACCCGTGTGATCGTCAATGAAAGCCTGGACCTATTGCGTCAGCGGAAGCGTCAGCGGAAGGCTTATGAGCAACGGGTCGAGTCGGACCGCTCCGCGTTAACATCGAGTCCTGCCGAGAGTTCGGTCGAGATGAGGGAGCATGTCGCGTTGCTGCTGGAGAGACTCGATGAACCGATACGAACGGTGGTGGTGATGCGCACCATGCAGGGCATGTCTGGCAACGAGGTGAAGCGGGCTTTGGGATGCAGCGCGGGCCTGGTGTCCCGACGGCTCCACCAGGGGTTAGAACAACTCAGACAGTGGATGGCCGAGTCACCGGACATCGGAGAAACGGAGCGATGAACATGCCTCTCCCTGACGATGAAGTGCTAAGGGAAGTGTTAGACCACGACCTGAGCCGGTCGGACCTGGCACGCCTGGCCGAGATCAACCAGCAACTCCAAGAGGACGAGCAGTTGTCCGCACACCTGGATGATCTTCTGCGGATCCGGGCGGCGCTGTCCATGGACGAAGACTCGGCCGACCGTGCGGTGGATGGTGTGTTGTCCGTGCAGCAGCGTCTGACCGAGTCTATTCAACAGCCGTCAACAAAGTCTGGCCGGATGAGTAAGGCGGTGATTGGTCGTCTGGGTGCGGGCTTTGTTGGGGGGCTTGCCGCCGCGGCTGTGTTGATGCTCTCCATCTGGGGTGCCGGGGTTTGGGACGCGCCTGTTCATCCTGCGCAGAATGGAACCGGCAGCGTAGTCGATACATCGATGTGGCTCCCGGCATCGCCACGGGAGCAGCAAGACATGCTCACGCAGTTAGCCGTTTTCTACGATGGCCGGGCCGGTTGGCTGGCCATCACCGGGCCGGATATCCGCATGGGGTTGGCCGACCACCCGGTTGACACGTCTGAACCGATTGTCACACGCCTGTCACTCGAGGCACCCGATGGGAGCACGATCAACACCGACCTGGTTCTGGTCCCGGGCCTGGACGTCACCATCGAAGCCCCACGTCCGGACGGTACGCCCGTGCGATACTCGATTAAGGCCCAGCCGGCGAAAGACGGGTACCGGGCCACGATGCTGGACCTCACCGTCAGTATAGACAATGGCCCTTCGATGAGTACGGAGATCCCTCTGGCGGGCGACGCCGTGCGGGAGGTCGGGCGGTTGTTGACGGATCAGGGGCAGTACCAGTTGCGACTTGGGCTGGCCAGTTCCACATAGACACACCGCGCCAATCCAGGAACGTTCAACTAAAGCCTGTGTTCTGAGAGTATGCCGGGGCTGATGCCGTCGACATATGAAAAGCCATTCTATGTTGTTATCCAATGCCACCCGAGAAACCCGACATTACAAAGCCATACCAAGCTCATCATGTGCCGCTGGAAGTATTGATGCATTGTCCGCGAAAGCGGGTTATGTCATTTATGGGGGAGCGTGCGGGAAAGTCGGCGAGGCGGTTATTCGTGGAGCAAGCTGTTGGGGGCGTCTGTCTGGAATGGTGATGCGGGGATGCCGGTATCGTCGGTGAGGTTGGGGGACGGCGGGTTGTCGGACCAGGCGTAGCGCACGGCGGTCGGGGCGGGGACCTGGGGGCACCAGACGTGAAGCGTTCTTGGGCTGATGATCTTGGCCTGCGCCCAGTGCCATTGTCGATCCGAACCTGCGACGGCGAAGGAGCCGAGGGGTTTGCCGTCGGCGGATTTTAATTCACCGGAACCAGTGGCGAAGGTGAGTTCGGCGATGTGGTCTTGATAGACGACGTTTTTCAGCACGGGGCCGTGGCCGGCGTCGGATTGCTGGTAGACGTCGGCGAGTATCAGGGAGGCCAGGCGTTCGCCGACGCCGCGTTTGTTTTTAGGGTGGCCGTTCTCTGCGTCGCCCAGGTCGATGGTGACGGCAAGCCCTGCATCTTGAAGCGTGTATGCGACGCGGCGTTGGGCTTCGCGCAGTTCCGCCCAATCGGATTCGCCGGGCTGCGTGGCGATGGGACGGTAGTTAGGCAGCTGGACGATGCCGAAGTAGAACTGATCCTGGGTCCAGGCGCGCCGCCAGGCACTGACCATGCCGGTCAGCAGTTTCCTGTAGAGATCGCCCTGCCCGACGTTGGTCTCGCCCTGATACCAGACGGCCCCGCGCATGGCGTAAGGGACCAGGGGGTGGATCATCGCATCGAACAGGCTGCCGGTCTGTGATTGCGGGCGGAGGGCGACCGGTTGGCGCGGTGGCTTCGGCAGCACCTTGCCGGTTGCTTCGGCGGCGTCTCGCTCGGTGCGCCAGTTGGCGAGCTTCGCCTGATACTCGGCCTCCATTCGCGGCCGTTCACGCTCACGGATCCGGTCCCGCTGGCGTGTTGATTCAAACGCGGGTTCGTCACGGATCACCTCGATCGGCATCCATGACTCGACGCCGGTCGCGCCCCAGGCGCTACAGATCAGCCCGACCGGGACGTCCAGCTCCTCGCGGAGCCTGTTCCCGAAGTAGTACCCGGCCGCGGAGAATCGTTGAGCCGAGTCGGGCGAGGCTGGCGCCCACCGCCCCACCGCATCTTCGCCGCGTGGCACGACATGGTTCTCCACCCGCAGCAGACGCAGCAGCGGATCGTTTGCACGGCCGGCCTCCGCTTCGCCGTCTTCCGCGCGTGCCAGGCCCATCTGCATGTTTGATTGCCCGGAACAAAGCCAGACCTCGCCGATAAGGACGTCGGTGCGTTGTATTGCCTGCCCCTCGGATACGACGTGAAGGACTTGTGGCGCAGCATTGGCGGGCATGGGGTCGAGGTCGACACGCCATCGGCCAGTATCGTCTGCGGTGGCTTGTTTGGACTGGCTCGCGAAGCGCACAACGACCAGGGCGCCTGGGTCGGCGGTCCCCCAGACCGGCACGGACGCGTCGCGCTGCAGGACCATGTGGTCGCCCAAAACCATCGGGAGGCTTAACTCAGCACGGGCCGACCCGGCAACGAACAAACCTATCAACACCGCCAGACACCAGGCAGATTTAATAGCCAGGATCGATCGGAAGCATTGAACAACAGAGTTGCTTGAGCCCATGTCACACCTCATATACATAGAGAGGGTTTCGTGTTATCTAGTTTGACGCTGACAGGACCTGCCCATCACTCATCAGGCGGTCGCGTAACGTTTCGTAATCCACCGATTGGATGGCGACGCCTTTGTTGATAGCGATATCGGCGGCGGTCGCGGCGCTCTGGCCGAGGATCATGAAGACCGGCTCCATGCGGATCGAGCCGTAGGCGATGTGGGAGCTGGAGACGGCACAGACCACAAACAGGTTCTCGCATTCGTTTGGCTTCGGCGTGATCGCGCCGTAGTCGATCGGGTATGGCCCGCCGGGGTTGACCTGCACGTCGCCCTCGTTGCGGACGAAACCGTTGTCATCGACGTAACGCTGGACGTTGTGCGAATCCATGTTGTAAGAGCCCATGCCGATCGGGCGGGGCGTGGGGACATCGCGCGTGAGGTGGTTCTGCGTCACCACGAAGTCGCCGACCATCCGCCGGGCCTCGCGCACATAAATCTGATGAGGCCAATGCCCGTTGTCGACGAACTCGTCCTTGGCCAGGCCCCACTGGCTGTACCAGTCGCGCACTTCCTCTGGCACACGCGGGTCGTTGACCAGGAAGTAGCAGTAGCCCTGCTGGTAGGTCGTGTGCTCGTCCAGGATCTCCTGTCGGCGTTCATAACTCGCTTCGGGATAGTCGTAATTCATCCCGATGTTGTCGGTCGAGAAGGAGCCTTTGTTGTTGGTGTCGGTCTTCCCGTTGGGGAGAGGAGCGAACCCGCCGGTGTGGTGGCGTGACCCGGCCAGGAGGTCGCGTAGCAACAGCTCGTACTGCGACGGGTCGTAGTGACGGGGCTTGGGGAACGGCACGCGGTTCTCGGGCACGCGTGTCAGGCACATCCGGTAGTTGTATGCCTGGACACGGTGGTCGGCCTGGCCCTGCACACCCGGCGGCTCGGCAGAAACACGCGGCAGCAATCCGCTGGTCGGATCGCCGGGGACGACGTACGCGCTGATGTCGTTCTCGAACTGATGCTTGACCGCGTTGTCGAGTTGGACGCCGTTTAATGTTTCGTTGTACTGGCTGTTAGCCTCTCGGCCAACGGTGTAGCTCACGCCGGCCGCGGCCATCAAGTCGCCCTCGTAGGTCGCGTCGATAAACATCTTGCCCGTGTACCGTTTCCCGGAGAGCATCGTGATCGACACGATACGCGGCCCGTCCATCTCGACGCCTTGCCCGGGCGTGCGATTCAACCATTCGTCACGATGAACTTTGATGTCGTATTCGGCGACCAGTTGCTCAAACACCCGTTCCGCGACGTGGGGCTCGAAGGACCATGAGGGTTTATCCTCGCCGTACGCCCTGCCGACACGTTGATAGAAATCCAGGCTCAGCCCCCCGATGACGGACTTGTCGCCGGTGTCGGTGAAGCCCAGGCCGCTGGCGCTCAAGCCGCCGAGGTGTTTCTCCGGGCAGACAATGACCACCGACAGGCCGTCCTGTTTGGCCTGCACGGCCGCGGTGATCGCCGCAGACGTCCCGCCGTAGATGACCAGGTCGTGTGTGCCTGCGTCCTGAGCCAGGGCACAGGCGGAGATGATCAGTGACAAGACGAACGTGAGGGATGCTTTCATCTTTACCTTCTCTCGTAAGATCGGTTCAGCCTTTGACCGCGCCCAGCTGGATGCCTTTAACCAGATACTTTTGCAACACGACAAACAGGATGAGCATCGGCACGACGGAGAGTGTGATGGCGGCCATGAGCACGTTGGTCTGCTGGCCTTGTGATGAATCAAAATATAACAGCCCCACCGGCAATGTATAGCGGTGCGTGCTCTTGAGCATGACTAGGGGCCAGAAGAAGCTGTGGAAATTGCCGATGAACGTAAAGATCGTCAGGGTGATCAGCCCGGGCCGGCTCAGCGGGAGGATCACGTCCCAGAAGAGCCGCCACTTGCTTGCGCCGTCGATCAGCGCGGCCTCGTCGAGCGAGCTGGGGATCGTGAGCATGAACTGGCGCAGCAGGAATGTGCCAAACGCGCTGAACGCGGCGGGGAGGATCAGCCCCCAGTAGGTGTCGACCAGGCCCAGCGAGATCATGACCTGGTAATTGGGGATCATCATCACGAGCCCGGGGAGCATCATCGTGCCCAGGTAGAGAAAGAAGATTTTATCGCGACCGATCCACTTCAGGCGCGAGAAGCTGAACGCGGCCATGGAACTGGTCACGACCTGCAGGTACGTCACACAGGAGGCGACGAATACGCTGTTCCAATACCAGCGGGCGTAGGTGATCCCCTGCGCCTGTTCCTCGGCGTTCAGCCCGAAGCCAAACAGCAACGCGTAATTATCCCAACGCAACACGCTGGGCAGCCACGTCTCCAGCCCGACCTCATCCAGCGGCTTGAGGCTGGTCAAAACCATCCAGATAAATGGCAGCACCATCGTCAGGCTTAACGCTACCAGCAAGATGTGCAGCAGCGAGACCCCCATCAGCTTGGCGGACGCCAGGGGCTTGCGGTACGGCTTTGAGTCTTTGCTCGAAGCGGTCGGGATGGGATCAATCGTTGACAAAGCGGTTACCGAACTTCCAGTTAAACATGGTGATGACAAAAACCAGTGCGAAGAGTGTCCACGTCACCGCGGCGGCGTACCCGAGCCGGCCGGTCTCAAACCCCTCGGTGTAGACGTAATAGCTGAGTGTTGTGGTCGCGCCGGCGGGCCCGCCCTGGGTCATGGTCCGGGCCATCTCGAACCCGCCTTGCAGTCCGCCGATCATGCTCATCACGACGATGAAGAAGGTGATCGGGGCGAGCTGTGGCCAGGTCACGTGCCAGAACTTGGCGAGCCGTCCGGCGCCGTCGATCGAAGCGGCTTCGTAGAGCTCACCGGGGACGTTGCTGAGCCCGGCCAGGTACAGCAGCATGTTGTTTGACCCGATCGCCGCCCACAAGGCCATGATCATCAGTGCCGGCTTGGCCCAGGCCGGGTCGCTGAGCCAATGGGGCGGTTCGAGCCCGCCGTCGGCCGCCATGGCGGGCAGGTGGTGCATCACCGAGCCCAAGCCGATCAGTGTGTACTCACCGACCATGAGGATCGCGGAGAAGATCAACACGCCGCCGAGCCCCTCGCCGGCGGGCGCGGTGAAAGACCTGCCGCCGATCGCTATCCGCGTGATAAAAACAATCGCCATGAACAAGGACGCCGCGAGCAGGACAATCCCCCCGGCCTGCAGGGGCAGCCACCGCCAACCCGTGGCGATCGGCAAGGCCAGGAACACCACGCCGATACACAAGCCGATGACGCCCAGGTCGCCCTGCCGCCACCAAAGCCGCATCCGACTGAAGCCGAAGTAAACGATCGCTGCAATAAGCAGAACCGCCAGCCACATGCCCGCCTGCACCAACGCCGGGGGCAATGCGTTGACGACGCTTGATGTCGAATCGAGCACGGGTGTCAGGGCCGCGTTGATCGGGCCGGAGTACGGGCTGTAGAGTTTTTTCCAGAGGATGTAGGTCGCGACGCCGGCGGTGAAGTGCGGCATGTAGAAGAGTGTGCGGTAGACGGTTGATCCGCCGAGCGTGCCGCCGGTGAGGATCATCGCCGCGACGCCGCCGATCAGGAGGGTCATCGCCGCCGCGCCGGCGCCGAGCATGGCCAGCATCCCGACCGCCGAGACAAAGACCGCGCCGATGACGATCAGCCATTTGTTTCGCCGTGACCCACCGCCGAGGTCCTGGCTCAGTAAGATCGCCGCGAGCAACGACCCCGCGATGCCGAACGGGATCGCCATCATCAGGAACAGCGTGTTGCGCAGGAAGCGCCAGAAGTCGTGTGCGCTTAGGAGGCGTGAGAAGTTATCAAGCCCGACAAATGTCAGCGGCTTGTCCTGGAACATGTTATGCAGCCGCAGGTCCCAGTTGCTGAACGCCAGCATCAGCGACAGCACCAGCGGCAACAGTGTAAAGGCCAGGAAGCCCAGGATGTTCGGCCCAAGAAACATCAGCCCCGTGGCGAGTTCCCGGCGTGCGCGTTTGCGGTGACTGGATCGGCTCACGGCTTGGCGACCTCCTGGGACGGGACCGCCCAGCCCATCGCCTGGTAGTAGCGACGATGGAAGGGGTTGGTGATCCACTCAAGCGGCACGGGCTCGCCGGAAGCACGGAGCCGGTCGATCTGGTCCTGTCTCTCGCAGAGCTGGTTGTAGAGTGCCTGCCGGTCGGGATTGTCTGCCAGTGACAGATCGATCTCACGGTTGATCGCCGCGGCCACTTCGCTCGCTGCGCGGCGGGCCGGGGCCATCGGCGGGTCGGTCATGACCTTGTCACGCCCCTCACTGATGAGTCGCGAGACCGTGACGACCGGGACGAACGGGCTCTCGTCGTTGGCGACGCCGAAACGCTGGGCCGCGTCGCTGAACGCCTCGTGGACGGCCCACTCGTTGGGGTACGCGGGCGGTCGGCGGTATGCGTCAAGGCTTGCAAACGCGGGATTCGGGGGCAGCGCGTCGGCGTCTTCAACCACCTGCATGTTGTACGACTCGCTTGCCAGGAACGACAGGAACAACGCGGCGAGGTCTTTGTGTTTGCTGCCTTTGTAGACGGCCGCGGCGCGTGTGCCGATCAGGTTGTTCGCAAAGCCGTTGGGGGAGTTCGGGAAGTTGCTCAGGCCAAGCTGCATCGGCTGGTCGAACTCACGCAGGCGGATCAAGGACCATCGGCCGTTGAAGATCATCCCGTATCGGCCGGCATAGAAAAGCGACAGCGATGCCCCGCTGAAGCCGGACTCGGCGGAGAACGACGCCTCCTCGGCGGCCGAGGGCATGAGGTGATCTTCGTAGACCCACCGCCGGAGCCTGGACAGGGCGTCGGCGAAGCGCGGGTCGTCCAGGGTGCAGCGCGTCATGGTTTCATTAAAGACGCTTAACCCCTCGCTGCGGACCATGTTCAACATAAAGACATACGCACGCCAGCCGGTCGCACTGTCACAGAAGAACACGGTCTGCCGTTCACCCGGCGGATTGGCCTTACGCACAAAGTCCCGGCCGATGCGTTCGAAGGTCTCGTAGTCCCACTGCGAAGGCGGGGCCTCGACGCCGAGCTCCGCAAATCGTTCGGTATTCACAAAGAAGCAGATGATCGAGACGTTGCAGGGGAAGCCGTACTGCCTGCCGTCTCGTATCAGTTCGGGTTCGAGCGCGGCGTAGGTCTGGGGCATGTCGAACCCAAGCGTGCGGGCCTGCTCGGTGACGTCTTCGAGTACACCCAGCGCGTGCATCTGCCCGACCGAACAATCCATGACATCGCTGGCAACACCCGCGACACTCTGGACGAGTTTTTTGGAGTTGTCAGCCCGGCCGATCAGGTCGAGTCGGAGCTCGACGATGGGCTTGCCCTCCGGGGTGGTATGCCCCTGATCGATCAACCACTGATGAAAGAGGTCCACCTGATGGAAGCGTGCGGAGCTCAGGTCGGTCGCCCAGTAGATCACCGGGACCTCGCTGCGCAGGTCTGGCTCGGTCATCACGGTCGCGGCACCGGCCAGGACGAGTACGAAGAGGATAAGCAGGAAGAGGTATTTCATCGGCGGAGTAGCGTAGCCAAAGCCGGCGGTGCGTGCCTTGATAGACGGCGGCCAGTTATTTGAAATCGAGGTATGCCCTGATCAGGCGGGTTAGTACGCGGTGTCTTCCTCAAGGTCGCGGGTGATCAATGGCGAGTACGCTTCCTGATCACGGGCGTTGTCGTTCAAGTGTATGGCGGGCAACTGAATCTTTAATGCGGGCAGGCCGTACCACCCCAGCGTGTCGCGTTGGGTGCGCCCCGCGCGGTCCAGCAACGCACCCGTCCAGACGGCAGGCTGCTGCGTCTGTGTCTCATTCATCAATCGCTGACGCTGCTGCATCTGTGCCTGCAACTGGCGTTGCGGCGGCTGGCCTTGTTGTTTTTGCTGTTGATTCTGTTGTTGCTGAAGTCCCTGTTGTGGGCCTTGGGCCTGGACTGGGACGATGGCTGGGGAAGCGGGTGGGTCTGTGGTGACCGAGGCGTGATCGTTCACGTTTGCCGGGGCCGTATCTTCTATGACCGACGTGCTGACTTCAGTGATCGGCGGCGGGGTCAGGGTGTCTGCGGTCGTGAAGCGGTTGAGCGTCCAGAGGTCCAGGTCGGATTGATTGACCAGGCCGTCGTAGTTGAAGTCGGCATCGCTCCAGTTGCCCGCGGTGTTGCGGTGGCTGTTCCAGAGGTTGAAGTCCGAGCCGTCGACGCTGCCGGAGAGGTTCGCGTCGCCGTAGCGTGTGTGGCGGATCAGGACCGCGGAGGCGTCGACCGCCTGCCCCATGAAGTTGCCGCCGGTCGGACCGAGGATGGCGGCGCTTTCGCCGTACCCGATGGCTGATTGG
>CBDUNP010000005.1:0-25713 GCA_965368605.1 uncultured bacterium
GTTCGCCGCGCTCTCGTAGCCGAGGTACGCCTGGAACAGTGCGGGTGCGGTGACGGGCGTGTCGATCGAGGCAATGATATTCTCGCTCTCGTCCAGATACTGCCAGGGCTTGTGCGGCGCGTAGTACCCGTCGCGCTGGTAGGCGATCAGGCGCGACAACACGTCCCGGGCCTCGCGCTTGTCCATCGGTGTCGGCTCGGTGGTCGGCTGCCAGAGCTGCTCGAAGAAATGCAGTTCGTTAAATGTAAACACGTCCGCGTGCCCGCCAAGGACCCGGCCCATCATGGTCGTGCCGCTTCGGCTGTTCCCAACCACAAAAATCATCCGCTGCATGTTGCCCCCGCTTGCTCGTAGGCACGCATCAGGTTCCGGTAGTGGGTCTCTCGATCAAACTGCTCAACGAGCTTGGTCCGCCCGGCTTGACCCATCGCATCAGACATCGCCCGATCGTCGGCGAGTTGTTGGACCTTGTCACAGAGCTCACCCTCATCGCCGGGCCCGAACAGCAGGCCGTCTGTGCCTTCGGTGATGAGTTCGGGCAACGCGCCGATCCGGCTGGCAATCACCGGGCGGTTCTGCGCGAACGATTCCAGCACGGTCAGGCCGAACGGCTCGTACCACTCGGCCGGGAGGATCGTCGCCCGGCTGCTCCGGATCATTTGCTTGAGCGCGTCGCCCGCCGTAAACCCGACCAGCTCGACGTTGTTGATCTTTTGTTGTGCCAGAAAATCCGCCAGTTCCTCCCGGGCTACCCCGTCGCCGACGATTTTGAAACGCATGTCGGGCAGACGGGCCGCGGCTTTGGCCAGCGTGAACACGCCCTTGATCTTCTCGATGCGGCCGAAGTACAGAAAGTAAGTCTCGCCTCCGGAAACTGCCCCGGAAACACCAGCGGAAACATCCCCGTCTGCCTCGCCGGGTCGTTGCGGTTCGTGATCGAAGTCCACGAAGTTGTAGACGCGGGTGATCTTCTCCGCCGGTACGCCGTGTTGGGCCATCTTCTGTTTCTGGAAATCACTGATCGCGATGAAGCGGTCGATCTTGCGTTGGCTGCCGACCATGCGGGAGATATACCACTCAACCGCTGCCAGCGTGGAGCGTGACAGCGATCCGCGGTTGAATCTGCGCGCTGCAGCACGCCAGGCCTGCATCCCGCAGCAGTCCTCGTCGATCCGGTCGTTGTGCGCCAGCGTGTAGTTCGGGCTGATCTGCCGGTACTCGTGCATCGTGTGTACGACCGGGACCCCCTCGGCCTTGAGCACGGGGAGGATCGACGCGGTGAGTTTGCCGTAGTAGATGTGCAGGTGGGCGACGTCGGGTTTGTGCTCGCGGATCAGTTGGCGGATCGCCTTGGCGGCCGGGCGGGAGTAGATGTACCGGGCCAGGTCACGAAGGGAAGGTTTATCGAAGTCCGCCGCGTCGGGGAAATAGTCAGCCCAAGGGCTGTCGGGATTCTCCGGGTGCTTGGCGACGAAGGGGATGGCCGTGTGGCCGTGCGCTTCCAGCAGGTCGCAGGTGTCCAGAAACATCCGGTCGGAGCCGCCCCGGATAAACAGGTTTTGTGAGACCTGCAAGACCTTCATGTCGCGGGTGGGCTCGTCTGGGGTGAAGTTGTTTCGTCGCCTTCGGCCGGGCTCGCGGATGCGGCGGCGTACGCCAGGGCCGGTAGCAGCCAGAGGTAGAAGCTGAACGAGCGGATCTCGGGCACACGGTTGAACCACATCAGCACCGCCGCCTGCAACACGATGCACAGCCCCGCCAGCCCGGCCCACCGCAGCGTGCTGTCGCGTGGTCCCGCCAACGCGACCGCCGCGCATGTCCATGCCATGCGTCCCCCCAGCCAGCCGACCGCCAACACCCCCGCGATCCCGGTGTAGCAGAGCAACGCGATCCAGTAGACATCCTCGAAGCCTTCCTTGGTCAGCGTCTTATATAGGTGCGACTTGGATTCTTCGTTGAGTTGTTTAATCGCGTGCTGTTGATCCGGGCCGTACCCGATCAGGGGCGCATTGATGAGCGTCGTCGGCGCGACGCCTAACACCGTGCCCAGACGTTGACGCTTGGAGCGTTCCAGGTATTCGGCCGAGAAGATGTTGGTCATGTTGTTCACGATCGACCGTCGGCCCTGGCGCGGATGGCGGTAGGTCCCGTCGCTGGTCTCCATCAATAGCGAACCGCCCAACAGGATCAGCCCCATCGCAATTGCGACGCAGCCCGCCGCGGCGACACGTCGGACGCCCAGGAGGTGCGCCAGGTAGGCCGCGAGTGTCAGGCCGGTGACGATAACCGCGGCACGCGAGTAGGAATAGGCGATCGTAAACAGCAGCAACGGCAGGCACGCGATCAGCCAGGGGCGCGACCACCGCACGCGCGGCAGCACGACCGCCAGCACCACAAGCAGGTACAGCCCGTAGTACAGCGTGTCCCCGAGCGTGCCGAACAGGCTGCCGATCTCGCGGCCGCGCTCGACCAGCGCGAAGTTTCGTGATTTCCCAGCGATCTCGATATCGACCGTGTGCGGAAGCATCCAGACCTTCAGGTCATACCCGACAACCCACTGGATCAGCCCAGCGAAAACCTGCACGCCCCCGCAGACCAGGATCACCTGCAGGAGGGTGCGTACTTGTTTGCGTGACAGGCCGAGGTTGACGACCAGGTAAAACACCGCGACGTAACGCAACGCAGAACGCAGGTTCATCAGGCTGCCGGCCAGCGGCGCGTTGTTGATCGCCACCGCTACCGCGACGACGGCGAAGACCGTGAGCAGCGGGGCGTCGATGGGCGTGCGCGTGTAGGCCCGCTTGACGATCAGCCGTGAGGCGACCACGACAGCCAGCACAAGATAGACCGAGGCCTCGATCGCGAACTGCATCCCGAAGAGCACACGCTCGGGTGTGTGTGCCCGCGCGGCGAGCGTGAGCAGGAAACTCTCCAGCGGGACCGCGGCGGTGACAGCGATCAGGTAGGCGAAGAGCCAGGGGTGGGCGCGTTG
The DNA here is from genome assembly GCA_965368605.1 of uncultured bacterium. Classification (GTDB taxonomy): domain Bacteria; phylum Planctomycetota; class Phycisphaerae; order Phycisphaerales; family Phycisphaeraceae; genus JAJRRS01. Next base: position 2,993 of record CBDUNP010000005.1, read on the forward strand.
AAGTGGGGCACCGAGCGTGCCTGCGGCGGGCGAGACGGTCCCCTGAATCGCGGTCATGCCTGTCCCCCGGGGGCTGCCGGGCTCGGACGGTTCCACGCGCTGAGGTCACGGCCGATCAGTTGGCTGAGTTGTTCGTTGTGCGGCGCGAAGTAATCCAGCAGCCGCCGTTCGGTATCCGGGTTCATTGGTGGGGGGGTGAACGGTTTCTCGTTGATGGAGAGCAGGGCGTGGCGGGTGCGTCGTGCCAGGCTGTGGGGGATGAGTTTGCGTGCGGCGCGTTTGATCGGGCTCTTGGATTTCAGGACGCCGGCGATGGCGCGTGCGGCGGACTCGCTGCGCGCCGCGGAGACGGTGTTGTGATCGACGGTCAGGTCGGGCTCGAACCCGGGATCAACGCCCGAGGCCCGGAAGATCGTTCGGCAGAGCGAGCCGGCGTCGTTCTTTAATTCTTCGGTGAGAAAGACGTGGACACGGTCCCCGCCGAAGGCATCGATCAGGCGTTTGATGTGTGTGTGATAAACGCCGACGTGCAGGTGCATCCGGTCCCGGTCGGTCAGCCAGTCTTCATCGGCCCGGCCGGTTTCGCGTTCGATGGCCTGCTCGAAGGTCTTGGCGGTGTCCCACCCGCGACGTTTCGCGTACCAGAACGAAGAGTACGCCCGGCGGACCGGGTGGCGCAGCAGCGCGAAGACCTGGGCGTCGGGGTTGTGTGCTTTCAGTCGGCCGACCGCCTGCGGGCAGTACATCGTGAAGACGTGCTTGGCCAGTGGCGTTGCGTGTTCCGCGTTTTGACGGTTGAAGTATTTGGTGGTGCAGGCGTCGTAGCCTTTGTCGTATTCCTCATCGCTGAAGAAGTAGGACAGCTCGCGTTGCTTGTGGCAGACAAAGGCGGGGTGCTGTGCGGCGTAGCGGTAGAGGCTGGTGGTGCCGGCCTTGGGGGCCCCGACGAGCATGGCGTGGATCGGGGGTTTGCCGGTCGTCTGGCACACGCCGGGGGCGGCGGGCGCGCGGGGCGGTGTCGAGGTTTCGTGAACAGGCCGGGCCATGGTTACGCGCCTTGGGCGTTGTCGATGTGGGTGAACCTGAGCATCCGGCGGGACTGCGGCTCGGGCCGACCGTCGTCGTGGCCCAGTTCCAGCAGCGACCCGACATCCTCGGGGACCAGTCCGAAACGCTCGGCGGTCTGGATGTACCAGGCCATCGGCCGGTGGACGACCGGGAAGCCCTGCCAGTTGCCGTTGTCTTTTTCGCCGATGTTCACGTTGCCGTAGAACGCGCCGTCGGGCGTGAGGTGTTTGGCTACGAACGACAGGCAGCCGTTCAGTGCGTCGTCGTCCATGTGGATCAGCACCGCGAAGGCCCACATGTATTCGGTCTTGTTATCGAGCTCCAGGGTCGAGAGCGCGGTGCTGTGGATCAGGTTCGGCTGCTTGTCTTCGAGCCCGGCCTCACGCAGTTCTTCCCGGGCGAGTTCCAGCACCTCTTCGCGGACATCGATGCCGGTGTAATGGCCGGTCTGAAGCAGCTTGATCAGGGGGATGCCGCCGCGGAGCGTGCCGCAGCCGATGTCGACCAGGCGGTGGTTGGCTTCCAGGCCGTGCTTCTTGAGGAAGTCGATCTGGAACCGGCGTTTCATCTGCCAGAGGTGTGCCGGGCCGACCGCGGCGTGTCGGCGTCCCGCTTCGCTGGAGAGGACGCGGCTGATCTTGTTACGCAGTGAACGGGCTTTGCTTTGGATGCTCATGGAGGACGCCGTGACTGTCGGGTAGTAATGACAGCATCTTACCACAGCGCGGGGTTCCGTGACGCGCCGGGGTGGGGCGTTACCAGTGCCAGTCGTCCAACCCCAGAAGGCGGGCGAGCTCGGCGGGCTCCTGCTGATAGTAAGTTTCCAGGCGTTGGCGGTCCCGGGCGCTCAGTTCATCGCCTTGCCGGTCGGCGGGTGGGGCGGCCTTGGTCTGTCCGGCCCGGCCCAGGGCGGTGTCCGTGCCTCGTCGGACCTTCCGCAGGACCGCGCGGGCCGTGGGCTTATCGTGGATGTGCGCCTTGATCCGCCAGATCAGCGAACGGTAAGCCGCGTGGACCCTAGGCCAACGTACGGGGCGCGACTCGTTGTGGATGGCAAAGTCGTACCCGTCGTAGAAGCCCGGCTCGATCCCCACACGCTCGCACAGGCGACGGACCACGTCAGCCGGGTTGGACAGCAGGTCGCTGTAAGGGATGACGGTCAGTTGGTCATGGCCGAAGGTCTTCACCCAGGGTTCCAGATTGTCTGAGTACCGTCCTTCCTGCAACGATCGCAGGTGCTGCGGCTGTTGGTTGGCGGCGTTGTTTTCGATCGCGTCGAATTGCCCCTGGATAAAGTCTCCGAGCGTCACGGCCTGGTCGAGCAACCCGTTCTGGATCGCGTAGCGTCGCCAGGAGATCAGTCGGCCGATCGGCTCTCGCAGGATCACCACGACGTGCGACTGAGGAAGAGTTTCGGCGATGCGTGTCGCGGCGGCGGGGCAGTAGAGATAATCCGGCGTGGCCTCGAGGCGTACCGCGCTGTCGGGACAGTTGGGGAAAAACTTTATGTAGTCTTCCGGCCCGTCTTCGTACCGGTGCAGCCGACGCAACTTGTCGCTGTCCATAAAGAAACGTGTTTCTTTGATGGTCGACGCACAAATGCCCGGGTGGTCTGAAAAATAGTTGTACAGCGACGTGGTCCCGGCCCGGGTGGTGCCGGCGATGATCAGGTGTTTGGCGGGTGTTGTGGCCGGGGGTGGGTTCATGGGGTGGACGACGGCGAGGGTTCTTGTGTCGGCGGGCGGACCAGCCACAGCAGGTTCAGGACCGAGATGGCCGCCGCAATCAGCGCGGCCCACGCGACGCCGGGCAGCGCCAGCCAGTTAAACAACACGAACGCGAGCAGCACGTTCGAGCCCGCCGCGAGACACATATTATAAAAGACCGCGCCGTAGCGTTTCTGTGCGTAGAGGGCGGCGTTGAGGACGGGGGTGAGGCAGTAGAAGATGACCGCGGGGCCGAGGATAAAGAGGATCGCCATCGAGTCGTTGAGGCGATCGGTGCTCAGGCTTCCGCCGCCGTAGAGCAGCGAGATGATCGGGCGGTGCAGCAGCATGAGCATCCCCGCAGCGGGGAGGCTGATGATCAGCGTGATGCCGATGCGTTGTTTAAGTGCCTTGATGAACTTGTTGCGGTGGCCGTCCAGGTCGTGTTCGGTGAGCTTGGGTTGGCCGGTGAGTGCGACCGAGACGCCTACGAGGTTCTGAAGCGCCGCGAGCAGCCGGTAGGCGTAGTAGTAGGCCGCGACCGAGCCGTCGGGGCCGAGCGATGCGATGGTGCGCTCCAGCACACGCGCGGTCTGCCGGACGCCGAACCCTGCCAGCGGGTAGCCGATCGTGCCACGCAGCTTGTCGAAGGTTTCGCGCATCGGCCAACGGGTGGGATTCGGGATGAACCGCAGCCGGTGTGCCGTGTGCCCCAGCAGCAGGAAGAAATACAACGCGTAGCCCACGGTGAACGCCCCGGCGATCATGTACGGCGCACGCGCATCGTTGCGCCAGGTCGCGATCGTGGCGGCGATCACGACGACCGGCGCGACGCTGTTACGGATCGCGGTCAGCACAAAGTGCTTCTGACTGTTGAGCATGACCTCAAGCACCGCCGAGCCCAACGCAAACGCCGCAATCCCCGAAGCTAGCCGAAGCAGCGACGCGGAGAGTGCCCGATCCGCCGGGTCAAGCCCCCAGCCGATCACGGACACGATCGGCTCAGCCAGCAGCAGCCCCGCGCCCGTCAGCACCAGCCCGATCAGGATAAACAGGTTGAACACCCGGGCACCCAGGTCCTTAAAGGCCTCGTCCCCCTCACGCGTGTGTGTTTCGATGAACACCGTCATCAGGCTGAACTTCGTCGCGTCCCGCCCGACCGTCCCGATCAGCCTCGGCAGGGTCAGCGCGATCAGCAGCGCATCGGTCGTTGCGGTGAACCCCAGCCGGCGTGCGATTAACACGTCCGCCAGCAGCGCCAGCGCCATCCCGAACGCGCCCAGGGACATCACCCGCTGGGTAGAGCTGCGCCACAGCCGGGAGAGCAGGCGGGTCATCGTAGCGGGTTCCGTGAAAGTGTCCGGGCGGGGTTCAGGCGTGGGGGAAGGCTCTTTTTGCTCACAGCCGGACATGGTACCGGCGATAGATCATCGAGTCGTCCTGTGTCAGTTCAATCCAGCCGCACCGTGCAATAAACCGCCCCCCGGGCTGGACTTGTTGACAACCCACCTCCCGGGTTTACACTGGCTGGATAGACTGCGGCTCGTGCACGTTTTGGCTGCAAAGGATGGCACCATCGGCGTAGGAACGCGAACCGATATGACCCCCAGTGATACGGCTACTCCTGTTTCGCCGTCGGCTAAGCCGACTGTAGAGATTGTGACTTCCACGCCGCCTCGCCCGAGGCTGCGCCGGCCACCCGCGCGCGACCCCCTGGCGTTCCGCCAGTCCCAGTGGGCCGGGTTCGTCCTGTTCATCGCAGATATCATCTCCATGCAGTCCGCTTTGGCGCTGGGGACCTGGCTCCGCACCTTCTTCAACATGATCGGCCGGGACGCCGGCATCGAACTGCTCCGCGGCGGCCTGCGGCGCGGTGAATACGCACCGCTGGCGGTCGGCATGATGGTCATCCCCATCGTCTACCTCTTCCAGGGCCTCTACCCCGGCTACGGCCTGAACGCCGTCGAACGGCTCCGCCGACGCGTCTACACCGTCGCGCTGGTCTTTGCGCTGCTGATGGCCTGGGACTACGCCGTCGTCAAGTCCGACCCCTCACGCGGCGTGCTTGTCTTGACCTTCTTATTCGCCGCCGTGCTCGGCCCCGTCTTCGAGGCCTTCGCCCGCCGGATGCTGCGGGTCATCGGCGCATGGGGCATGCCCGTCGTCATCCTCGGTGCCGCCAAGACCGGCCAGATGGTCACGCGCGTCCTGCAGCGCGAGCCCGAGCTCGGCTTCGTCCCGATCGCGGTCTACGACGACGACCCTAACACCTGGACCAAGGAAGTCTCCGGCGTCCCGGTGCTCGGCCCGCTCTCACGAGCCAAAAAACAATCCAAGATCTGCAAGACCGCACTCATCGCCATGCCCGGGATGGATTCCGCTAAGACGGCCCACCTCTGTCAGCGGCTGCCGTTTGCCCGGGTGATTTCGATCCCCAATCTCGTCGGCCTGTCGAGCCTGTGGGTCTCGTCGCGCGACCTCGGCGGCGTCGTTGGCCTGGAAGTTAAAAAGAACCTATTCCCCCGACGCAACTGGATGCTCAAACGCACGCTCGACTACGTCCTGGGGGTGCACCTGTTCATCGCAAGCCTACCGCTATTGGTGATCTTCGGCATCTGGATCAAGATCGTCAGCCCCGGCGCCCCCGCGCTCTTCCGCCAGCCTCGCGTCGGGTTCGGCGGCAAGACGTTCGGCGTCTGGAAGCTGCGCACCATGTACCCCGACGCCGACGAACGCCTCCAGGAATACCTCGACAGCGACCCCGAAAAATACGAGCAGTGGCGTCGCTTCTGCAAACTCAAAGACGACCCCCGCGTCCTCCCCGGCGTCGGCCGACTCCTGCGACGCACCAGCCTCGACGAACTCCCGCAACTCTGGAACGTCCTGGTCGGCGAGATGAGCCTGGTCGGGCCGCGCCCGTTCCCGCACTATCACCTCGCCCGCTTCAGCCCACGCTTCCGCACCATCCGCCGAAGCGTCCTGCCCGGCCTCACCGGCATGTGGCAGGTCTCGGCCCGCAGCGAAGGCGACGTCTCCGTCCAGGAACTCATGGACACCTACTACATCCGCAACTGGTCCACCTGGCTCGACATCTACTTGCTCGCCCGAACCATCGGGGCGGTGGTGCTGGGTAAAGGGGCGTATTAAAGAATTAGACAGGTTTCGCCCAGGCCGCTTGGCGGGGTGGGCCACGTCTTATGATGTGGTGAGAATAGCCCGGCGGGGGAGTTGTCCGGGTGTGATTCGAGAATTAGGTTCCCGACGCATGTCTTTTACGCTGCAACCCCATCATCGCGGCTAGGCCATAAGCGACGAGGCTACCCGGCTCGGGCACGGCACCGTAAGTCACTAAATCAAACCCGTAGCCATCAGCTTCAGACCGATCAAAAGAGATCGTGGTAAAGGCCGTCTCTGTATCAATGATGCCGTACGTGTAGTCAGAATTAATTTGCGCAGGCACGTTGGTCAGTACCATTTTGGGCCCACCATCGATTGACACACGGAACTCGCTGGACGGCCCCATGTCCAAGTCGCGAAATGCAACCGCAAAGGCGTTGATTGGTGAGTCGAAGATAAAAGTTAATGGGTCCGAATTATTATATTGAATCATAGAGACCGCCCCCTCAATAACATTGAAGACGGTTGTGCTCCGTAGACGCACCCTTGATGTGATGGTGTAGTCTGTTCGGTCCAGTTGATTACCGTGTTCCTCGTAATCAAGGGTGGTCAGTTGATTGAAGTCGTCTATTTCTAGCGTCAGGTTTTCTGATGCCGCCTGTTGATTGAATGGGGCAAAGTTAATGCCCTCGCTATCAAGCAGGATCGGGGCGGCGCTTAATTGAGTATGAGCACTAAGCAGGCACGCCAGATAAAAGCCAGTACCCAGGAAACACTTCTTCATGACTTCTTTCCTCTCCAGATTGTTTGACATCCTTCACAAGCACGGGATAGACGGAGGTTAACATCGACAAATAATGGTCTCCGCTTGACGCGCCTGAGGCTATCGTGAGCCCCGGATGATCGTGATGCGCCGGCGCTGCGTCTATTATCGGGACGTTACCTGTAAGTGATCAAACGCCTGACGTGCGTGGTTTCTGCAGATCAGGATGCTGTTTATTGCCTCGGGCGGGTGTGATGCCTGTGTGGTCGGCCGTTGCACAGGCTACGCCGATCAGCTCGGCCCGGTTCACGTTGAGTGTTTCGCGTTGGTATGATGTTTAGGATGACCACGAACGAGTCAAGCAATCCGCGACCGGTGTTTGTCGACGTGTTTGAGTTGCGCTACTTGGGCGCGGCGCTGCGTCGGCACGGGTGGGCGGTGCTGTTGATGGGGGCGTTGGGGGTGTTGGCTGGCTGGGGGATGTCGGCGGTGAGTCCGCCGGTGTACCGGGCCGAGGCGGTGCTGCTGGTGAATATCCAGACGCTTAAGATCGGGCTGGACGGCATACCGATGGACGTCGAAGTGATGCTCCCGGCCCGCCGGCTGGTTGGGACCGTCTGCGAGTCGGATCAAGCGATGGCAATGTTGGCCGGGCGTTTATCTGAAGAACTCACAAACAAGGCGGGCGCGGATGAGCCGAAGCGGGTGGCCTGGCTGCGGGACCATCTGTATTACGACCAGCGGGGTTTGGAGATGGCGGCACTGCGGGCGGTGGCGTCCGACCCACAAGAGGCGGCGGACCTCGCCAACGCCTGGGCGGGTGTCAGCCAGTCACTGCTGCGTGAGGCTTACGGGACGACCGAGGAAGACGTCACTGCCTATGAGCTAAAGGTGGATGAGGCGATGGTCACTGTTTACGAGGCGCAGCAGGCGCTGGATGCGTTGCCCGGGGATGCCGCGGACTCGACACGGCACAAACATCAACATGAATTAGGGAAAGCGCAGCAACTGCGGGACAGCCTGCAGGAACGCTGGGCGACATCGAAGATCCGGCTTGCCGATACCAATGAAATCGCCAAGATCTTCAGCCCCGCATCGCCCCCGGCCGAGTCGATCAACCCGCCGGCGAAACTGGTCATGGGGTTGTTTGGGTTTGCAGGATTACTGCTGGGCCTGGCGGTCGCCTTACTTCGCGGCCTAGCTCTCCGGAAATAGCCCCTCTGACGGAAGTGCCCACGCTTCCTGAAAAAGCCTCATTTTATTTGGCGTCCGCCTAGTCCCCTGACATGCCCCCGGAGCCCCCGGCCCCCGCGGAGCCTTCGGCTTTGGCGTTTGTTTCCGGATCACTTCCGTTTGTCAGCGGGGCTTGCGTCTTGTCGGGCTCAATCGTGTTTTCGGATAAGTCTTGATCGGGCTGTTTGGCTTGATCTTCTTTGGCTTTGCGTTGGCGGTACTTGTCCCAGTCGATGTTACGTATGCGCATCTCGATGATCTTGTATTCCGGCTGCCGATCGTAGACGGGCGTGGGCACGATGCTGAGGACCTGGACCTGCTTGAGCTTGAGTTGATTGATGCGCTCGTTGAGGTTGTTGTCGACGGGGTTGACGATGAGGATGCGTTCAGCGTCGCGGAGGCGTTGGACGGTGTCCTGACGGGGCGGGCCGTAGGTCGGCAGGGAGATCGGGCCGAAGACCGGGAGTTGTGTGAGGTAAGTGAACTGGGGCGCGTAGTTGGCGATCAGCACGTCGCCGGGCTCCGCGAGCAAAGCCAGTTCGTCGGCGACGGCCCGGAGCGCAGCGTATTTACCGTCGTCGTAGGTGTTGTAGAAGGGTTGGCTTCGCTGCTCCACGATGAAGGCGCCGATGCGCACGAGGTTCGGTCCGAACCAAAGGGCCAGCAGCGCCGCAAGGACGTAGCGTGTGACGGTGGGCTTCAGCTTGGTTTCCGTCCAGAGCCCGACGCGCCACCAGGCCAGGGCCAGCAGCGGCAGCAGCACGAGGACGTAGCGTTCGGTGGTGATGAAGACCAGCCACTGCGCGACAAAGACGGCCACGAGCGCGCCCCAGAGCGGCCGGACACGGAACAACGCGATCCCGATGACGATCAGCGCGACCCCGATGGGCAGGCTGACGGCGGTGCCGAAGTCGACGGCGAAGACGGCCTCGGGGAGGTTCTCGGTCAGCAGCGACGGGCCGTTCTCGATGAATACCCGGTGGAGCGTGTCGGCCAGGGGGGTCTCGGTGACCTGCTCCAGGACGCGCCCCTCGTCGCGTGTCTCGGCGACGCCCCCGGTGAGCCAGCGCATGGCCCAGAGCACTCCGGCGGCGACCACGGCCCCAAGGGCATAGAGCCCGCCGCCGGGCTGCTTCAGTGAGCGGTAGATCGCCGCCAGGATGCCCGCCGCGATGACCGTTGCCACGACGCTGCGGAACGCCGCCATCACGGCGATGGAGACGATAATCAGGCCGGCGGCGACCCACGGGCGTGTGTCTTTGCGGTGCAGCCATTCGATGCACAGCAGCATGAGCATCAGCCCCAGGAGGAAGGGCATGTCGGTCAGGACCTGGTAGCCGTAGCGGTAAAACGTCTCGTTGATCCCCAGCATCGTGACCACCAGGACGGCGGTCGGCCGATCGAAGCGGAGCCGGACGACCCAGAAGGTCAGGACCAGCACCGCGGCGGCACTCAGGAGCATCAGGGCGTTGATGGTGTAGAACTGATCGATGCCGAACAGACGGAAGCTGGCGGCGGTGAGGTAGGCCAGGCCCGGGTTGACGGTGTCTTCCAGGCCGGTGGGGTGGGCAAAGCCTTGGCCTTGGGCGAGGCTCTGGGCGATGGTGACGTGGATCGCGGAGTCCGGGCCCAGCCGCCATTGGCCATTGAACCCGATAATATAGATAAGCCCCAGTGCCAGCCAGAGCCAGAGGCGTCGGCGGTCGAACCAGTTGAGCACGGCGGCGGTGGGCGTGTGTTCGGTGATGGTCGTTCTCGTGGGCCTGGGATATACGGTTAGCGGAGCATCGTATCACGCGGACGGTCGCCGTCCTAGGGGCCGGGGCCGAAGTGGTTTTTTCACGCTATGAGGTCTGTTTGGGTGACCCGGGCTTTCTTTTTCCAGATAGCTTGTTATTAATACACGGCCCCACCCGGTACGGCGAGATATGGACAGCTTGGAAACCTGGCCCGACAGCACGAACCTGGCCTATGTGGAGCAACTCTACGAGCTGTATCTGCGCGACCCCCAGGCGGTCGATCCGGACTGGCGGGAACACTTCAAACGCTGGGCTCAGAAAAACGGCAACGGGCTGGCGGCACCGACTGCGCCGGCATCGGTTGGCCCGACCTTCCAGCCCCGGAGCCTGTTTAATCCTTCGGGCGGGGCGGTCTCGACGGGGTCGGTTTCCTCCGATGAGCAGGCAGACCTGCAGGGGCTTCAGCATCAGGTCGGGATGGTCGTCCGCAACTACCGTGTCCGTGGGCACCGGGCGGCGGCGTTCGACCCGCTGGGCCAGTCGCGTGAGCCGATCTCCGAGCTTGACCCGGCGTACTTCGGCTTCACCGAGTCGGACATGGACAAGCCGTTCCTGACCAGTTCGATCCACGGCCAGTCCACCGCTCGCTCCCTGCGGACCATCATCGCCCACCTGCACAACACCTACTGCCGATACATCGGTGCGCAGTTCATGCACATCGACAGCATCAGCGTCCGGGAATGGCTCCAGGAGCGGATGGAGAGCACACAGAACCGCATCGAGCTGAGCCGAAAGCAGCAGATCCGCATCCTGACGAGGCTGACCGACGCGACGATCTTCGAGGAGTTCATCCAGAAAAAGTTCATCGGGGCCAAGAGCTTCAGCCTGGAGGGGGCCGAGAGCCTGATCCCGCTGTTGGACTTGGCGCTGGAGAAGGCGGGCGAGCAGAACATCCGCGAGGCGGTCATCGGCATGGCTCACCGCGGCCGGCTGAACGTCTTGGCGAACATCATGGGCAAGAGCCCCAGCCGGATCTTCCGCGAGTTTGAGGACGTGGACCCGCAGCTTTATGTCGGCGGCGGCGACGTGAAGTACCACCTGGGCGAGTCCGGCGACTGGCGCACCCGTAACGGCAAGAACATCCACCTGTCGCTTTGCTTCAACCCAAGCCACCTGGAGTTTGTCAGCCCGGTGGTCCTGGGCCGGCTCCGCGCCAAGCAGGACCGGCTGCGTGTGGACCGGACCACCGGCGTCCCACGCGGCGACAAAGGCATGGCGATCCTCATCCACGGCGACGCCTCCTTCATCGGCGAGGGCGTCGTCCAGGAAACCCTGAACATGTCTGGCCTGCCCGGGTACGACGTCGGCGGGGCGCTGCACATCATCATCAACAACCAGATCGGCTTCACGACCGGTGTGAAGAACGCGCGGACCAGCACGTATTGCACCGACGTCGCAAAGATGCTTCAGATCCCGATCTTCCACGTCAACGGCGAGCAGCCCGAGGCGGTGGCGCAGGTCGTGGATATCGCGATGGACTTCCGCGACCAGTTCGGGCGCGATGTGGTCATCGATATGTACTGCTTCCGCAAGCGTGGGCATAATGAGAGCGACGAGCCCAGCTACACGCAGCCGAAGATGTACAAGGCGATCAAGAAACACAAGGGCGTCCGCGAGTCGTACCTCGGCCACCTGATGAAGATGGGCGGGGTCAGCGAGCACGACGCCGACCGGATCGCGCTCCGCCGGACCGAGCTGCTTGAGAAAGAGCTGACCGCGGCGCGCAGCGAGTCGTATGTCCCCAAGACCGAGGCGTTCGAGGGCGTGTGGAAGGGGTTCAACGGCGGGATCGAAGACTCTACGACCGACCCGAAGACCGGTGTGCCTGCGGACCGCCTGACGGAACTGTTGGAAGGGCAGACGCATTTCCCGGACGACTTCAAGCTGCATCCCAAGCTCAAGCGTTGGATGGCGGCGCGTCGCGAGATGGCCAGCGGTTCTCGGAGACTGGACTGGGCGGGGGCCGAGGCGCTGGCGTTTGCGAGCCTGCTGACCGACGGCGTCCGTATCAGGATGTCCGGCCAGGACAGCCAACGCGGCACCTTCAGCCAGCGGCACACCGTCCTGCACGACGCGGACGACGGCCACGATTACATGCCACTTGCCAACCTCTCGCCGGACCAGGCACCGATCGAGATCTACAACAGCCCGCTCTCAGAAAACAGCGTGCTGGGGTTCGAGTACGGCTACAGCCTGGACTGCCCGGAGGGGTTGACGCTGTGGGAGGCTCAGTTCGGCGACTTTGTGAACGTCGCGCAGCCGATCATCGACCAATTCATCACCAGCGCCGAGGACAAGTGGAACCGCCTGTCCGGGCTGGTCATGCTGCTGCCGCACGGCTTCGAGGGGATGGGCCCGGAGCACTCGTCGGCCCGACTGGAACGCTTCCTGATGCTGTCCGCGGAAGACAATATCCAGGTCGTGAACCCGACGACGCCGGCTCAATATTTCCACCTGCTTCGTCGGCAGGTGATGCGCAAGTGGCTCAAGCCGTTGATCGTGATGACGCCTAAGAGTTTGCTGCGTCACCCCGGCGCGGTGTCTGAGTTGAGCGAGCTTGCCGATGGCGAGTTCCAGCGGATTATCCCAGATGACCATGCCGGGCAGAAGCGTGATATCAAGCGCGTGCTGCTGTGTTCCGGGAAGATTTATTACGACCTGATCGAGCGTCGTGAGCAGTTGGGGCGCCAGGACGTCGCGATCCTCCGGATCGAGCAGTTGTACCCGTTCCCGATGAAGCGGCTGAGAAAGGCGATGGAAGAATACGGGGACGACACCGAGGTGTTCTGGGTCCAGGAGGAGCCGCGGAATCAAGGGGCCTGGCCTTTCTTGAGGATGCGTTTCTGTCCGAGGCTGGTGGATCGGTTCGAGCTGCGGGGGATCACCCGAGCCGAGTCGGCCAGCCCCGCGACCGGCTCCCGGGCGGCACACATGATGGAGCAGGAGATCATCCTGACCGAGGCGATCGGAGCCAAACCCAGCGAATGAATCAGCCAGTCGGATTGGCTGCGATATCTTTGTGAGCGAGTCATACACAAAACCCGTAACCGAGCGAAGCCACTATGCCCGTTGAACTGAAAGTACCCGAGGTTGGAGAGTCGATCACCGAAGTGGCGATCGGGCGTTGGCTGAAGTCTTCCGGCGATACCGTGCGCAAGGACGACCCGATCGTTGAGATCGAGACGGACAAGGTCACGCTCGAACTGCCCGCGCCGGCCGACGGGACACTCGGCGAACTGCTCAAGGAGTCCGGCGACGCGGCGGTCGTCGGCGATGTCATCGCCTATATGGAGTACGGCGAAGCCGGGGAGCCCGCGTCGGCCCCCGCTGGCGAAGCCAAATCCGGTGGTGATGCCGAGGTTGAAAAGCCCGCCAACGGCAAGCCCGGTAAGTCCGACGGCGCCATCATGCCTGCGGCGCAGCGGCTGATCGAACAGAACAATCTGGACGCCTCGGCCATCACCGCGACCGGCCCCGGTGGGCGGATGCTCAAGGAAGACGTCAAGGCCTACATGGACGCGAGCAGCAAGTCGGACAAGGCTGCCGCCCCCGCCAAAACCGCTTCGCCTCCCGCTGCCCCCAGCCCGTCGGCCCCAAGCGCCGGCGACCGGGCTGAGCAGGTCGTCCCCATGACCCCGATGCGCAAGCGGATCGCCGAACGCCTGGTCGAGGCTCAGCAGACCGCAGCGTTGCTGACGACGTTCAACGAGATCGATATGTCGGCGGTGATGGACCTGCGGTCGCAGTACAAGGATGCCTTCCAGAAGAAGTACGACATCAAGCTGGGGTTCATGTCTTTCTTCGTCAAGGCGACCATCGATGCCCTCAAGCAGTTCCCCGCGATCAACGCGGAGATCCGTGGCACCGACATCATTTACAAAGACTATTACGACATGGGGATCGCCGTCGGCACGGGCAAGGGGCTGGTCGTGCCGGTCCTGCGTAACGCCGAGCGGATGAGTTTCGCCCAGGTCGAGCAGGCGATCGCGGGCTACGGCCAGAAGATCAAGGACAACAAGCTCGCCCTGGAAGATTTGCAGGGCGGGACGTTCACGATCACCAACGGCGGGGTGTTCGGGTCGCTGCTTTCGACCCCGATCGTGAACCCGCCGCAGTCCGGCGTGCTCGGGATGCATACCATTCAACGCCGCCCGGTTGCGGTGACCGTGGGCGGGAAGGAAACGGTGGAGGTCCGCCCGATGATGTATGTCGCGTTGACTTACGACCACCGGCTGGTGGACGGCCGAGAAGCGGTGAGCTTCCTGGTCCGCATCAAGCAGACGCTGGAAGACCCCGCGCGGATGCTGATGGAAGTTTGATAGAGTGGTTAGCTGTTAGTTATTAACGGTTAACAACAACCCAGAACCAAGATACCCAAAGAACGGAACAATGCCTGAATCAACACACGACCTGGTGATCATCGGTGCCGGCCCCGGGGGCTATGTCGCGGCGATCCGCGCGGCGCAACTCGGGATGGATGTCGCCTGTGTGGACGAAAACAGTCAGCTTGGGGGGACCTGTCTGCGTGTCGGCTGTATCCCCAGTAAAGCCTTGCTCGAATCCAGTCATCTTTATGAACAGACCGCCCACGAGTTGGGGGTCCACGGGATCAAGGTCAAGGACGTGTCGCTGGACCTCAAGGCGATGCTCGACCGCAAGGAGAAGGTCGTGGCGACACTCTCCGGCGGGATCACCGGGCTCTTCAAGAAAAACAAGATCAAACACTACCAGGGCACCGGCTCGATCAATGCCGACAAGGCGGTCGTCGTCACCGACAGCAAGGGCAAGACGCAGACCGTTAAGGCAAAGAACATCCTGATCGCCACCGGCTCTCGTCCCGCGAGCATTCCGGGCGTTGACCTGTCGCAGGACCTGGTGGATACCAGCACGGATGCGCTGTCGTATGACAAGCCGCCGAAGCACCTGGCAGTGATCGGGGCGGGGTACATCGGGCTGGAGATCGGCTCGGTCTGGCGTCGGCTCGGGAGCAAGGTCACGGTGCTGGAGTACCTGGACCGTGTCCTGCCGGGGATGGACGCCCAACTTGCAAGGCACGCGCACCGGATGTTTGAGAAGCAGGGGATCAAGTTCGAACTGAAGAGCCGGGTGACCGGTGTGAAGTCGGGCAAGCAGGGGGTCACGATCGAGCGTGAGGGCGCCGATCCGGTCAAGGCCGATCGCGTGCTGGTGGCGGTGGGGCGTGCGCCGCACACCGAGGGGTTGGGCGTCGAGGAATTGAATATCGAACGCGACGCCCGCGGCTATATCACCGTCGATGACAACTACCAGACCAGTGTCGAAAACATCTACGCGATCGGCGACGTGATCCCGACCATGATGCTCGCCCACGTGGCTGAGGAAGAGGGGATCGCCTGTGTCGAGAAGATCGCTACGGGTTACGGGCACGTGGATTACAAAGTGATCCCGGCGGTCGTCTTCACGCATCCGGAGATCGCAAGCGTCGGCCGGTCCGAGAGTGACCTGAAAGACGTGGCCCACGAATACAAGAGCGGCCTGTTCAACTTCAAGGGCAACGGCCGGGCCCACGCGATCGAGCAGGCCGACGGGTTTGTGAAGATCGTGTCAGACAAGAAGACCGACCGCGTGTTGGGCGTTCACATCATCGGCCCGGATGCGGGTTCGTTGATCGCCGAGTGCGCCTCGGCGATGCAGTACGGCGCGACCGCTGAAGATATCTACCGCACCTGCCACGCGCACCCGACGCTGTCCGAGGCGGTGAAGGAAGCGGCCCTGGCGGTCGACGGCCGGGCGATCCACGCCTGACCGAACGACGCAGTTTCTCGTATGTGATCCGCATCAACCCAATCCCTTGTTGTAAGGCATGGGGGGTTGTTTCATGTCTGATTCTTACACACTTCTCACACAAGACTAACCGGTTTAACACTGGTACATCTGCTATTTCGACTTATCCTTAGGGTGCCTTGGTGATTGATGTTTTAGGGCTGATTTTTTCCTGAAAACACGGGTGTAGCCATGACTCCTTCAGCGATCCTTGACCGACAAGCAGAGCCAGTAGATGCCGAGTGTACGCGTTCAGCGCCACGAAGCTTGACCCATCCACGCCGGATGCGGGAGGGGGGGATTAAGCCGTCCGTTGCGCATCCGCCTGTTTTCCTGGTGGGTTCCGAGCGCTCCGGCACGACCCTGCTTAGATTGATGCTGGACCACCACCCGCAGTTGGCGTTTCAGTACGAGTCGGAATACATGGTCGAGTATGTCGGGGACAACGGCGAGCTGCCCGACCCGCAGGAGGTGGTGGGGCGGTTGAGCACCGATCGCATCTTCCTCTCGACCGGATTCTCCTCGGATGTCTCCGGCGGGTATATGGACATGGTCAACGATTGGCTTGACCAGAAACGCCAAAAAGACAGCAAGCCGATGGTCGGCGCGACGATCCACAAAAACTTCGACCGACTGCCGTATCTCTGGCCCCAGGCGAAGTACATCCACCTGATCCGTGACGGGCGGGACGTGTCCCGGTCCTGCGTCGCGATGGGGTGGTACGGCAACACCTACGCCGCCTGCGACCACTGGGTCCAGGCCCTGCGTGAGTGGGAGACGCTGTGTGAAACGGTCCCCGCAGGCCAACGCCTCGAGGTGCGGTATGAAGACCTGATCGTCGATCCGGTGGCGACGCTCACGCGGATCTGCGAGTTCCTGGAGGTGCCTTTCTCCGGGGCGATCTTTGATTACGTGGATCGCAGCAGCTACAGCACCCCGGACGCGAAGCTGGTGTATCAGTGGGTCAGCAAACTCACCGGCCGGGAGCTGAACATCCTCGAGGGCAAAATCGGGCCGCTGCTGTCCCGCAGCGGGTACCGGCTATCCGGCGAACCGACCGTGCTGCTGTCTGACCGGGAAATACGGCGGATGTATAAGCGTGACACCCGTGGCCGAAGATTGTTTCGCCTCAAACGGTTCGGGGTTCGTGTCGTTCTGCTTGATTACCTCAGCCGACGCTTCGGCCTGGAACGCCTCCAGGAACTGGTCAGGCTCAGGATGAATGATATCGAAGAATCACATCTTAAGTAGCTGTTACAAAAAGATATAGGTCGTTTTGGGCGTATTGTCCAAGGCTTGCATTTTTATAGAATAACAGCCTTGACTTGTTTTTGCGCATTTATTATCATGGGAATTAATAAATGGCGGGCAGCGTTAATGCCCGTGTTTTGGTGTCGACCAATGCTTTTTGATTCCCGACAACGTGCGATCCTGAGGATGGTTTACCGGCACGGGCAGGTCAGCCGTTCGACGCTGCATGAGTTGACGGGGATACGCCTGAACTCGATCGGGGAAGAGGCGGGGGCGTTGCTTGAGCGCCGCGTGTTGCGTGAGTGCGACGTGCAGGCACTTGGGCGGGGTCGGCCGAGGGTGCCCCTGGAGATTGATTCGGCGTCGCGACATGTCCTGGGCCTGGCGGTGAGCCGGGGCGGCGTGCAGATCGGGCGGGTGGGCCTGACCGGGAAGCTGATCGGCGAGCCTGTGTTTCAGCCGACGGAGGGCGGGGCCGCGTCGCTGCAGGCCGCAGCCGGTTTGTTGCGGGAGTATCTGGACAAAGACACGCTGGCGGTCGGCCTGACCGCGCCGGGGTTTATCGACCTGACCACACAAACGATGCTTTTCAGCCCGACGGTGCAGTCGGGTCATTCGGTCAGTTTTCAGCCGATCTTTGATGTCGCTTCGCGTGTGCCGATCACGCTGGAGAACGACGCGGTCGCGCTGGCGGCGCGCTGGGCGTTGTCCCACCGGGCCGATGCCGAGACCGGGGGAGATGTTCTGATCGTTCGTCTCGGGGACGGCCGGCTCGGCTCGACGCTTCTGATCAACGGCCAACCCAACCGCGGCAGCGTGACCGGCGCGAATGAACTGGGGCACACCCGGCTGCCGGTCGATGCCCCCAGGTGCTTCTGTGGCCAGGTCGGCTGCCTGGAACGCATCTTCTCTACCGAGTTTCTTACCCAGCGTGACGGCGGCAACGTGGCGCTGGCTGACCGTGCGGCGGCGTATGACGGGTCCGACGCGGCGGTGAATGAAATGCTCGAACTGCTGGCGATCGGCCTGTCGAATGCGGTGAACTTTACCCGTGTCAGTCGGCTGGTGATCGCCAGTGAGTTGACCGCATGCACCGCTTTCACCGAAGCGTTGACCCGACGGGTTCGTGAAATGACGCTGCACCAGCTTGAGACACGCCTGCTGATCGACCTGTGGGACAGGACCGAAGCTCAGCCGACGCGTATCGCGGCAAGCCTGGTGCTGGCGCACATGTATACCAGCCGATGGGCGTCGCTGATGACCGTGGGCGGGGAGACACAGGATACGGATGTTGCTTCGGCGGGACGGGCGGACGCCTCGTTGGCGGGAAGCATTGATTGATATTGGGCGGACTAAATTTTTAGGAATATCACAGGAACAAAGATATGTCGACGATTAGCAACGACCCCTCACGATGTACTCACGAACGGATCCCGACGCGGGTATTCGACAACTCGGCGCAGGTCAGCCACGAGGTGGCCAGCCAGATCGCTGAGCTGATCCGTGTGCGTGCGGCGGAGGGCCGGATGTGTGTGCTGGGATTGGCGACCGGGTCCACGCCGACCGAGGTCTACGATGAACTGATCCGGATGCACAACCAGGAGGCGCTCTCGTTTAAGAACGTGATCACGTTCAACCTCGACGAGTACTTCCCGATGCAACCCAACGAGCTGCAGAGCTACGTCCGGTTCATGAACGAGCACCTGTTCGACCACATCGACATCGACCGCAAGAACGTGCACATCCCCGACGGCACGCTCTCGATCGAAGAGGTGCCGCACTACTGCCAGGCCTACGAAAAAGCCATCCAGGACGCCGGGGGCATCGACATCCAGATCCTCGGCATCGGACGCACGGGGCATGTCGGCTTCAACGAGCCGGGCTCCGGGAAGGACAGCATCACCCGCCTCATCTGGCTGGACCAGCTGACACGCAAGGACGCGGCCAGCGACTTCTACGGCGTCGAACACGTGCCCCACAAAGCCATCACGATGGGTGTCGGCACGATCCTCAGTGCCAAACGCGTCGTCATGCTCGCGTTCGGCGAAGGTAAGGCCCCGATCATCCGAAAGGCCGTCGAGGGCGAGATCACCGAAAGCGTCGCAGCCAGTTTCCTTCAGGAGCACGGCAACGCGCATCTTTATCTTGACGCCGCCGCCGCCGCAAAACTCACACGCGTGGAAACACCCTGGAAGTGCGGCAGCGTCGACTGGACGCCCAAGCTGATCCGCAACGCCGTCATCTGGCTCGCGGGCAAAACCGAAAAAGCGATCCTCAAACTCACTGAGCAGGACTACAACGAGAACCACCTGCAAGACCTCATCGCCGAGCACGGCCCGTCCTACAACCTGAACCTCCGCGTGTTCAAAGATATGCAGAACACGATCACCGGCTGGCCCGGGGGCAAGCCCGGCGGCAAACCTGCGGCCGGGCCTCGGCGTGTTGAGAATGACGTGTTCCCCAAGCGTGTCCTGATCTTCTCGCCTCACCCCGACGACGACGTGATCTCCATGGGCGGCACACTGATCCGGCTGGCGGACCAGAAGCACGAGGTCCACGTTGCGTATCAGGTCTCCGGCAGCATCGCCGTCTTCGATGAAGACGCGATCCGCTTCGCAGACTTCGCCTCCGACTTTAACCACCTGTTTGGCATCGACATCAAGCAGACCGAATCGATCGAGCAACACCTCGAAGAGTTCCTCAAGCAGAAGAAGCCCGGCCAGGTGGACTCCGAGGACGTGCAGAAGATCAAGGCGATGATCCGCCGTGGCGAAGCCCGCGCGGCCGTGCGTTCCTGCGGTGTGCCTTCCGACCGTCTGCACTTCATGGACATGCCGTTCTACGAAACAGGCACCGTCCGCAAGAAACCGATCGGTGAAGAGGATATTCAGATCACGATCGACCTGTTGGAAAAGGTTAAGCCGCATCAGGTCTACGCCGCCGGCGACCTGTCCGACCCGCACGGGACCCACCGGGTCTGCCTCTCGGCGATCTTCGAGGCGATGCGGCGGATCAAGGACCAGCAATGGGTCCAGGACTGCGAGCTCTGGCTCTACCGCGGTGCCTGGCAGGAGTGGGAGCCACAGCAGATCGAGATGGCCGTGCCGATCTCGCCCGGCGAACTGGACCGCAAACGTCACGCGATCTTCAAGCACGAATCACAGAAAGACGCCGCTCTGTTCCCCGGTGCCGACCCGCGTGAGTTCTGGCAGCGTGCGGAAGATCGTAACCGCGACACCGCCAGGATCTACGACGCGCTGGGGCTGGCCGAGTACGAAGCCATCGAGGCGTTTGTGCTCTGGGACGGGCTGAATCAGGGCGACCCCGGCAAGCTCAATTCAAAGGGAGCGTCCGTCGCGACGCCGTCGGGCAGTCAAGCGAAAAAATAACCGGGCCTGGCCAGGCTCAAATTTTCTATCAGGAGCTGAACAATGGAAGTCATCATCAAACCCGATTACGACGCGCTAAGTGTTGCTGCGGCGCAGCAGATCGCCGACGTGCTCAACCGTAAACCCAATGCTGTGCTTGGGCTTGCGACGGGTTCGACGCCTCTGGGTGTTTATAAGGAGCTGGCCCGGATGCACCGGGAGCAGGGGCTTGACTTCTCGCGTTGCACGACGTTCAACCTCGACGAATACGTCGGGCTCCCCGCGTCGCACGATCAGAGCTACCACTACTTCATGCGTGAGAACTTCTTCAAGCACGTGAATATCCCCCCGCAGAACATCCACATCCCCTCGGGCACCACCAGCAACTTCCCATCCTTCTGCCAGTGGTACGAGCAGCGGATCGAAGAGTGTGGCGGGATCGACATTCAGATCCTGGGGATCGGCTCGGACGGGCATATCGCGTTTAACGAGCCCACCAGTTCGATGAGTTCACGCACCCGTCTGAAGACGCTGGCGAAACAGACGATCGACGACAACGCACGATTCTTTGAGAAGGCTGAGGACGTCCCGATCTACGCGATCACGATGGGGGTCGGCACGATCCTGGAGTCCGAGGAGATCGTGCTGCTGGCCAACGGTGCGGGCAAAGCGGACGCCGTGGCACAGGCCGTGGAGGGCCCGATCACGAGCATGATCACCGCCAGCGCGTTGCAGATGCACCCGAACACCAAGTTCTATATCGACGATGCCGCCGCGGCGAATCTGAAGATGCGTGAATACTACGAATGGATTCTGGACAAGAAGCCAGGTGCCCCCAAGGCCTGACGCCCGGCTGTAGTGTGATGTGACAACTGAATAACCCAGGCCACCGTCGGGCGGGAGGTGTCCAGAAAGGAACGTGAGACACGATGAGTATCATCAGCCGTTTCATCGACCAGGCGAAAGCCAAATCTGGATCCGTCGTCCTGCCAGAAGGCACAGACGCCCGGATCATCCAAGCCGCCCGTCAGATCAAAGACGAAGGTATCGCTGATCCCGTGCTGCTGGGGCCTGAAGAAGAAGTCATCGCCGCCGCCGCGCAAGACGGCGTATCGCTTGATGGCATCCGCGTCATCGATCCCAAAACCAGCGACAAGCTGGAAGCCTACACGCAGGGCTACGCCGAGAACCGCAAGCTCAGCCCGAACGTCGCACGGCGCATGGTCAAACGCCCGCTGTTCTTTGGCGGGATGATGGTCGCCCAGGGGGATGCGGACACGATGGTCGCCGGTGTGGCGCACGCGACCGCGACGGTGATCCAAGCCGGCGCGCTCACGGTCGGGTACGCGCCGGGGATCGAGACGGCGTCCAGCTTTTTCCTGATGGTCATCCCCGACTTCCAGGGGCAGCGGGATAAGCCCTTCATCTACGCGGACTGTGCGGTCAACATCGCACCGACCCCGCCGGAGCTGGCCGACATCGCACTGGCGAGCCACGCCAGCGGAGAGAAACTGCTGGGTGAACCCGCCCGGACCGCGTTGTTGTCGTTCTCCACGCAGGGGAGCGCTTCACACGAACACATCGACAAGGTAAACCAAGCGCTTTCAATCGTGAAGCAACGTGGCGCAGACCTGGACATCGACGGCGAACTCCAGGCGGACGCCGCCATCATCCCCACCGTCGGTGCCAAGAAGGTCAAGCAGCCCGGCCCGGTGGTCGGCAACGCCAATGTCCTGATCTTTCCCGACCTCAACTCAGGCAACATCGCCTACAAGCTGACTCAATACATGGCCAACGCTCAGGCGATCGGGCCGTTCCTTCAAGGATTTGCAAAGCCGATCAGCGACCTGTCGCGCGGCGCCAGCGCACGCGACGTCGTCGCCACCACGGCGATCTGTATGGCGTTGATCTAAAGCTCCCGTTGATTGTGTAGATCTAACACAAGAGGAGTTACAGCGATGAAAGTGCTCGTGGTCAACTGCGGAAGCTCTTCGATTAAGTATCAGCTCTTTGATATGCCCAGCCAGGCCGTGCTGTCCAAGGGGCTCGTCGAGCGGATCGGCGAGTCAGCCTCGGCGTTGGTATATCAGTGTCAGGGTCAATCCAAGCGGATCGAAAGCGAGGTCCGCAATCACGATGAAGCGATGGCCCTGATCCTTGAAGCCTTAATTGATCCGGAGAATGGGGTGATTAAGGACACTAAAGAGATCGGGGCAGTTGGTCACCGCGTCGTGCACGGCGGCGAAGCGTTTACCGGGTCGGTGGCTATTGATGACAAGGTCATTGCCTCGATTGAGAAAGTCGCCGACCTGGCACCCCTGCACAACCCGCCGAACCTGACCGGCATCCGCGCCGCGATTCAGGAGATGCCCGGCGTGCCACAGGTCGCCTGCTTTGATACCGCGTTCCACACGACGATCCCTAAGGTCGCGTACATGTACGCCCTGCCTTACGAGCTCTATGAGAAGTACGGCATCCGTCGGTACGGGTTCCACGGCACGAGCCACCGCTGGGTCGCGCGCCGCGCCGCTGAGATGCTCGGCAAACACAAGTACGACCTGAACTGCATCACCTGTCACCTTGGGAACGGCAGCTCCATCGCCGCGGTCAGAAA